>DATGSA010000264.1:0-7645 GCA_035303085.1 Flavobacteriaceae bacterium | reverse complement strand
TCTTTAAGAAGATTTTCCGAGTAAATTTAATTTAGATCTTTCCAAACTAATGTTACAATTTAATCAAGTTATTCGCTCCATTAAAAATCAAAAACCACCTTGATAAAAGGTGGTTTTTAAATGATAACTGCATTTTATTTTTTCTAAAAAGTATATCGCACGGACATATTAAAAGTTCTTCCATTTCCGAAGTAAAACTCACGTTCATTTCGTTGTTGACTTACATATTGATGGTTGAGCAGGTTATAGATATTTCCTCCAAGGTGCAATCTATTTCTGCCGGTATCAAATTGAAAAGTGTAAGACGCTCCTAAATCCATCAAAGAATAAGAATTCAATTTAGCCGGTTGATATTCATTTCCTTCAAGGGTTTCTTGTGCTGCTTTTGTCGCATCTACATATCCATAGAAATTACCGTAATAATTCCAGTTTGCATAAGTTCTAAACTTACCGGGAATAATTTGATAAGTAATTCCCAGTCCGCCGGAAGTTTGTGGTGCTTGTCCAATTTTCGTATTTTCCAAGTTTGTAGTAAATTCATCCACATAATCTTGGGTGTCATTATCTCTGACTTTAACGGGGGTAGTTCCGTCATACTGCCAGTTTCCCACGGTAATATATCCTTTCAAAGTAAGATCATAAGATGGTCTCCATCTTACATCTAACTCCAATCCTTTGTGCAGCTGAGCAATATTCATAAAGTGATAAGAAACACTTTCGTACATCGGTTCGTCATAGTCTCCTTCAGGATCATAAGCACCTCCGTGGAATCCTAAGAAACGATTTTTCCAATCGGTGTGATACGCGTTTAAATTGAGTTGAAAATTTCTGATATCAAAACGATATCCCGCTTCAAAACCTAATATTTCTTCATTATTGACATTATCGGAAATTCTGGTATTGTCATTTCTATCGTCAAAAATACTGTTATTGAACGGTTGTCTGGAGTATTTTCCGGCATTTACAAAAATGGAATGTGCGTTGGTGATATTCCACGCAGCTCCACCTTTTATATTGTATCCGGTTTTATTTAATTTCTCAGATGTCTTTGTTTCTGCAAAATTCCCACGATCTTCTCGTTGATAGGATTGATTGGACACAGATCCTTGTACAAATACAGAAAAATCATCAGTGGCATATTCCGCTTGACCAAAAACTCCTTGGTAATTGACATCCTCTGAATAATCAAAATTGACTCGTTGCTCTTGAGGAGCGTAATCGAAAAGAGCTTTCCAAGGATTAATGGTATAACTTTTTGTAGCCGTATGATTTTCATCGCCAAAAGTTGGATTAATAAATCCTTTTAAACCCAATTTATCTCTGAGTTGTTGAAAGTGATCTCCTCTATAAAAGCGAAGATCTGCTCCAATATTCAAAGACAAATTTTCAATTTTATCATATTGATAATTGGTTACCCCTCCAAACCAGTAGTGATTATTTACATTTGCTGTAAGTACAGTACCTTCTCTTTGTCCTCCTATATGTTTTGCATAACCGTCTTCTACTTTCGCATTTGATTCATACTGCACAAAATCCCAGTCTATTAATCCGCGATCTGAAGTATAAGCTCCTCTTTGATAAGGATCCGGACCACCTTTGTCATAATTTAAAAAGCCAATTCCATCTCCGGCAGTACCTGTTCCTCCTCCGGCTCCGATTGAAGCATATAATACCGTAGATAAATTTTGGTCTTCCTCGATATCCCAATCCCAGTTTAAGTTAAGAATGGGTTTATGATAATAATTAACGCGTTCTGAAAGATACTTTCCGTCTCTAAATCCGTAATTGTCGTTATATTTTCTACCGTAATAGTCGTAATCTTCTTGTGTTTTTGCGAAATTCTGACTGTGTTGTTGTGGAGCTCCTGTAAGCAATAGGTTGAAATTATGCCTGCCGAGTTCTTTTCCAACAGAAAAGAAATAAACCTGTCCTTCTCCTTTGGTTCCTTTTGCATATTTTCGGGCGGCTTGCCAATGATCTAAAAGAAATGAAAATCCCCATCCATTTTCATTAACCCCGGTATCATAAGAAACGGTAGTTTTCATATAGCTGTCATTTCCGACCAAAAATCGAGCAAATCCACCTTCTCTTTTAGCAGTGGTTTTGGTCACCATATTCATCGTTCCTCCAACAGATGAAATGGCCAATTTGGAGGAACCTAATCCCCGTTGCATCTGTACAGCATTGACAATATCTGAAAGGCCCGACCAGTTTGACCAATACACTTTTCCGTTTGTCATGTCATTAATCGGTTGTCCGTTAAATAGAAAAGCGGTGTTGGACTGATCGAATCCTCGCACAAAAATCTGAGAATCTCCAAACCCACTCGATTCATTTGAGATATAAGTGTTTGGGGTGTTTTTGACAATATCAGGAAACTCGACATTTCCTGCTGCACGCAATTGGATTTCATCTCTGGTAATCGTCGATACAGCAATTGGTGTTTTTCGATCTTTCGCCAAATCAATTACTCCTTTACCGATAATTACAACTTCTTCAAGAGCGTCTGCATCTTCTTCAAGTTGAATTTGACCTAAATTGATCTGATTTCTTTGATCAAAATTAAAAGAAACTTCTCTTTCTTTAAAACCGATATAAGAAATAACAATAACTCCGGAATTCCGATCCGTATTCAAACTGAAGTTACCGTCAAAATCAGTTTCAGTTCCAGTATCTGTACCTTTAATATAAACATCAGCTCCCGGGAGTGGTAAAGCTGCATTATCTACAACAGACCCCTCAATGTCATTTTGGGAAAAAATGAGATTTGCCGTTAAAAGCATCAACAACAAAACACTTACTTGTTTCATGAATAAACGAATTAAATTAGTAACATTAAACTTTTTGCAAATAAACCGATTTTAACTTACAAACCCCTTCATTTATTTTTGTTTTTTTAAGATACTCAAACACAAACGAGTAATGATTACCTGTTAATTGCACATTATCAATAAACTGAGCCGGGAAAAGCAGATTGTTAAATTTCTATCTCTTAAAATCTTCTCCTTGTTTTTGAAAATATTTTTAACAGGGAAAATTAATACCGACATTAGCTTCTTCAGCTATTTTTAAAAGAAAAAATACCTGTTTATTAGTTCATAAACCAGTTGAAAAAATAAAAAGGTGGTTGACAAACAAGAAGCAATTAAAAATTAAAGTTCATCCGGTCCATAAACAAGGTTGATAAAATCTTCTCTTTCGATTGCTCCAAAATAAGTATATAAGTCGAAATCTTTTAGCGCTTCAGCGATACTGTTTTTTTCGTAACGTACTCCAATTAGGGCTTTTTCAATATCTTCAATCGGATCTTTCCCGAAAAAATCTCCATATATTTTTACGTTTTCAATATCTCCTCCTCTTTTCACTTGAATCCGAAGATCTATAATCCCCGATGGAAATTTTTTCTCTCGTTTGATATCAAACTTCGGAGATTTTCCAAAATTCCAATCCCAAGTACCGTATTTTTCAGCCCTTAACTTATTGATTTCCTTCCAGTCTTCTTCGGTTAGTTTATAAGTTTCAAAGTTAGGATTATCCTTAAAAATTCCATTTAAAATTTCTTGTTTAAACTCTTCAGTAGTCATGGGTTTTTCTAAAAACTCAGAAATATTAGCCACTCTGGACCGAGCAGATTTATGACCTTTAGACTTAATCTTTGTCATCTTAACGGTCAGCGCTTTAGTGACTTGGCTCAAGTCTGAATCTAACAAAAGCGTACCGTGGTTGAACATGCGCTTGACAGAAGAAAACTGAGCATTTCCCGAGATTTTTTTATCATTGACCACGATATCATTGCGCCCTTTCATTTCAGCCGGCACCCCCATTTCATTTAAAACCTTAACTATAGGCGCGGTAAATTGTTTAAAATTATTGAGTTTGGTGCGGTCATAATCTGTCAAGAAACTGAAATTTAAATTTCCAAAATCGTGATAAACTGCACCTCCTCCGGATATTCTACGAACCACTTTTATATCATTAGCTTCCGTATAATCCAAATCAATTTCTTCAAGGGTATTTTGATTTCTGCCAATAATAATTGATGGTTGGTTGATGTAAAATAATATATAGTCCTCTCCGACAGGCAGATTGCGAATACAATACTCCTCTATTGCAAGGTTTGTCTTAGGATCATTGATTCCTTCGTTATCTATATAAATCATAAGCCGAAATTTTGTAGCAAATTTAATAATTAAAGATTATCTCAGGTGGTGTTTTTTACGATAAGTTTTAAAATAATAGGCTGTAGTTTAATTCAACGAAAAATTTTTCTATTTTAATACGAATCGGATGATAAGAGCCTACAAAGAAAGATGAATTTCACTTTTTATCCCAGTATCACTACCTAAGAGCTTTAGGAGAAAGCTGAATCGATTCCAATGATGTTTAAACTTTAGCGAAAAAGACTTGATCGTTAACGCAGTTTTAAACTTGAGCAAATTTCAATTTAGACAATCGCGTTTGAAAAATCATATTAAAAGTTACAACCACCCCTGAAATAACTAAACCTTCGGTTTATTTATTTCGTCCCCTCCTTTTTTAAGGAGGGGAGCTTGTTTGTGGGTTTTAAATAGCTATAAATCAAGGATAAACTCTTCTTTCTATTATGGTTAATTTTTTTTGATTTCCTTAGAAAGAAGTTTGTATTTTACTATTAAGCTTCTATAAATCAACAAACAAAAGCTCCTTTTTTTTTCAAGGAAAGGACAGCTTTACAATCAAACTTGTTTGATTGTAAAGCAGGTAAGGTTCCTGTTGTTTTGAAGTAGGAAGTTTGTTCTGCTCCTTCATTATGTTAGTATCAAGAAAGCAACACAACAGTTACAACCACCCCTGAAATAACTAAACCTTCGGTTTATTTATTTCGTCCCCTCCTTTTTTAAGGAGGGGAGCTTTGTTTATGGGTTTTAAATAGTTGTAAATCAAGGATAAACTCTTCTTTCTATTATGGTTAATTTTTTTTGATTTCCTTAGAAAGAAGTTTGTATTTTACTATTAAGCTTCTATAAAAAAGCAAACAAAAGCTCCTTTCCTTTTCAAGGAAAGGACAGCTTTACAATCAAACTTGTTTGATTGTCAAGTGGATAAACCGGACTAAGCTGACCCCTCTACCGGATTGAAATTCAGCACTGCCATTCCGGCGGATGCTGACCCCCTCTGAATAAAATAATAGATGCCGATTAGGGTAAATTCCGGAGCAAGCTGACCCCCTCTAAAGAAATTCTATTTGATTTTTAGGTTTATTTGGTGAATAACCAAAAGATAAGAAAATGGCAGGAAAACCTAAACCTATGAGTCAAGTCAAACAAATACTTCGTATGCGCCTAAAAGGCAAAGGAATCAGAACTATTGCCCGCGATTTACGAATAAGTAAAAACACGGTAAAAGAGTATATCAGGAAAGTCGAAACAAGCAATGTCTCGGTAAACCAACTCCTAAAACTGGAGGATCCGGTTTTAGAAATGAAGCTTTTATCGGGCAATCCCTCTTACAAAGACAAGCGTTACGAACAACTTAAGAAGCGGTTTAAATATTTTGCTAAAGAGCTTAAAAGAGTCGGCGTAAACCGTAAAGTGCTTTACGAGGAGTATTGCAAAGATAATGCAGATCCATACAGTTACTCCCAGTTTTGTTATCATCTGCAACAGTATCGCAAAAGCAGTAAACCCACAATGGTTCTAGAACATCATCCGGGCGATAAGCTTTATATAGATTTTGCAGGAAAGCCACTTTCTTATGTTAATAGAGATACCGGAGAAATCATCTCCGTTCAGGTTTTTGTAGCCTGTCTTCCTTATTCTGATTATAGCTTTGCTATGGCTGTCCCAAGTCAAAAGCTGGAAGATTTTCTCTATGCTTTAAGTTGTTGTTTAAACGATATTGGTGGTGTTCCCCATACATTGGTTCCCGATAATCTCAAGTCTGCTGTTATAAAAGCCAATAGATATGAACCAGATATCAATCGAGCCTTAGAAGACTTTGCCAATCACTACAATACAACGGTAACCCCTGCACGACCAGCACATCCACAAGACAAGGCATTGGTAGAGAATCAGGTAAAGTTGATTTATAGTCGTGTTTATGCTAAACTTCGCCATAGACAGTTCTTCGATTTAGTTTCTTTAAATGAAGCAATAGCTGAAAAGGTGAAATTGCACAATCAAACCCGGATGCAACAAAAGGATTACTGTCGCGAAGAAAAGTTCTTGGCTGATGAGAAAAAACATCTTCTCAAACTTCCTATAACGCCTTTTGAAATCAAGTACTACAGAGAACATAAAGTAGCTAAGAATAACCATATTTATCTCGGTCAGGATAAACATTATTATAGCGTTCCCTATACTTATATTGGCGAAAAAACAAAGGTGATCTACACCCGAAGTATCGTTAAGATATACTGTAAAGGAAAACAGATAGCTGTCCATCCCAGAGGCTTTAAAAAAGGAGGTTATACCACTAAAAAAGACCACTTGTGCTCGCATCATCAATTTTATAAAGATCGAAGTCCGAGCTACTATCTTGGAAGAGCCAATGCTTATTCTGAAACACTTTATCAATATATGGAAGCCCTGTTCAAACAAGATAAACATCCGGAACAGCTTTATAAAACTTGCGATGGAATACTGAATTTATCTCGAAAGACTAACCGTAACACTTTTATAAAAGCATGTGATATTGCTTTGGAGAACCACAATTACTCCTACCGATTTTTAAAGCAATTGTTGGAAAATAAAATGACTGAACACACACAAGAAATCGTAAATAAACCTTTGCCGGAACACGCTAATATTAGAGGAGCAACGGCATATAAATAAATCGTAAACAATTAAAATTAAGTATATATGAAAACCATTGAAGATCAACTCTCGCACCTGCGATTACACGGAATGCACATCAGCTGGAAAGCGATGATGGAAACCCGGCAACACCACAAACTCTCTTTTAGCGAAGGACTTGAAGTGCTGTTACAAGCTGAGAAAGAAAACCGTATCAACCGTCGTTTTGAACGGCTTAAAAAGGCAGCCAAGTTCCGTTATCAATCCAGTATTGAAGAGATAAAATTAGATGCTTCCCGAGGAGTGGATGCAGATTTAATAACCGAACTGGCCAAAGGAACATATTTAGAAAAAGGAGAATCTATCTTAATAACCGGAGCTACAGGTTGTGGTAAAAGTTTTTTAGCTTCTGCATTAGGTCATCAGGCTTGTTCACAGGGCAAAAAAGTCATGTATTATAACATCCAAAAACTGCTTATGCAAACTAAAATGGCTCGGTTAGATGGAAGTTTTTTAAAGCTATTTGATAAAATTGCTAAAACCAAATTATTGATATTGGATGACTTTGGGCTTTCTCACTTGGAACATAACCAGCAAATGGATTTAATGGAAATCATTGAAGACCGACACGGAAAATCCTCTACCATAATCGCCAGTCAATTACCGGTGGGAAGTTGGTATGAAGTCATTGGAGAAGCCACCATAGCTGATGCCATTTTAGATCGTTTGGTACATACTTCTCACAGAATCGAATTAAAAGGAGAATCATTAAGAAAAAAACTGTAAATTTGTCATGTTCTTATCTTTTTGACCTAAAAATATAGAGGGGTCAATATGCCCGGAATGGGGGGTCAGTATCACCGGAATATCCA
>DATGSA010000263.1:0-6725 GCA_035303085.1 Flavobacteriaceae bacterium | reverse complement strand
GAAAAGGTTAAGAGCTCCGCTGTACAGGGCTTGGAACTGGCAAGATGTGTCGCTATGAATATTGGAGCAATAAAAACCTATGGCTCTATCGAGAGGAAGTATGGAGAATTAATGATTCCACAACGTTCTACAACATAACCTATTATAATGACTGGTTTAATAGAATAAGAATTGAAATATCGTTGTTCGAAAAACTTTGTTTTTTCTGATCACCACCTTATATATAATAAAAAAACAAAAAAGATATAAACTACTGCTGTGGACTGTTCTTGAAGTTCAATATATTTTCAGACTAAGTTATAAAATAATGCTGGTTGATTAAAGAAAGCTAAAGAGTTGATGCAAGGAATAATAAAATAGATTAAAAACACACTTGATGGTTGTCTCTGAATATCCGATGTATAAATCCTAAATCAATATTTTCCTCAAATAAATAAGAGTAGGTGGAATAACTTTTATGGGGTCAGTATCGCAAACTCTCGCACTTTTTTATTAACTTGATTATCTAAAAAGCTCTATGTATTAAGTAAAATCAAAACTTTGAAATTATGATTATTGGAGTACCGAAAGAAATTAAACCAGACGAAAGTCGCGTAGCAATTCAGCCCAGCGGAGTATTAGAAATGAAGCAAAATGGCCATGAAGTCCTTGTGCAAAAAGGAGCCGGGATTGGAAGTGGCTTTGAAGATCAACTTTATAAAGAAGCGGGGGCTACAATTATAGAGGACACGAAAGATCTATGGAATCGAGCGGAAATGATCATGAAGGTTAAGGAGCCGATTGCCGAGGAGTATTCCCATATGCGTGAAGGGCAAATTGTTTTTACATTCTTTCATTTTGCCTCCAGTGAGCGATTGACAAAAGCTGTTATCAATTCAAAATGTATAGCTATTGCCTACGAAACTGTCGAGCAAGACAACGGAGCTTTACCCTTGCTTATTCCAATGAGTGAGGTGGCCGGTAGAATGGCGGCTCAAAAAGGTGCAGCATTTCTACAAAAAACCAATGGAGGCCGTGGAGTTTTAATGGGCGGAGTAGCCGGAGTGGCGCCTGCAAAAGTTTTGGTCCTAGGTGCCGGCAATGTTGGCGTTAGTGCCGCGAAAGTCGCCGCGGGAATGGGAGCAAATACCATTGTTATGGATAATGATGTCTCGCGATTACGATACTTAAATGACGTACTGCCTAAAAATATAGCTACCCGTTTTTCCAATGAAGCCAACATTAAAGACCTGCTTCCTACGGTTGATTTAGTAATCGGTGCAGCATTGATAACCGGTGCAAAAGCTCCAATATTGATTACAAAAGACATGTTGAAAGAATTGCGTCCGCGCACGGTGTTGGTCGATGTGGCTATCGATCAAGGCGGTTGTTTTGAAACATCAAAAATAACAACTCATGAAGATCCTGTATTTCTGGTAGATGATGTTCTTCATTATGGCGTCACGAATATGCCCGGCGCGGTTCCCTATACCGCAACCCGCGGTTTGACAAACTCCACCTTAAACTATGCGCTTGAAATTGCCAATAAAGGTTGGAAACAAGCCCTCAAGGAAAACAAAGAATTGCAAAAAGGACTTAACATAGCAAATGGTACAATTGTTTATCCGCCAGTTGGTGAAGCCTTTAATATGGGATGGAAACCGATTGATACGGTGTTGGGTTAAATTGATAATTTGGCAGAAGAAAACCACCTTATTGATTGAATAGATTATTCTTTATTTTTTTTGCTTAAAACTCTTAAAAATAGATCCTATGGAGAAGCAGAAGATTATGCTGTTGAAGTTGTTGATCAATTGGGAGTTGATGATGCTATGTTTAGCCAATTTATCTTTTATCCGAATCCTGTCGAAAGTCAATTAAATCTTCGTGCAGAAACTCCTATTGAAGGTTTAAAAGTGTACAATTTACGTGGACAGGAAGTTTTAAGCGAAATCTCAAATTCCGTTGAGACGCAACTTCAAACACAAAGTTTGCCAAGCGGAATTTATTTGATGAAAGTGAGTTTAAAAGGAGTGGAGAAAACTTATAGACTTATCAAAAAGTAAACTTGATTTATTTTCCGATAGGTGAAGAAGTAATTTTAAAAAAGCTATTCGAAAGGATAGCTTTTTTATTTGAAGGGAAAGAATATTATTTAAGAAAGAATAATCTCAAAACCCGTTTGTTCCTTGGTGGATTAAAAGCCTAAAACGCATACCCCAAAGCTAACCTTTAACCATCCCCCACAACATTTTGATACCGGAGAAAAGTGCTAAACTGATAAATCCAATGATCAGTCCAACAATGAATTCCAAAATAAGAGAGGGAAATGAAGGTAAGAATTCATGAAAGAAGTTGACGTTGTGTACAAATATTCCACCGGATACCAATAGTAAAGCAAACGTTCCGACTATGCTCAATCCTTTAATTACATAAGGAAGCGCTTTCACTAAAATTTCCCCTATCCATCTTTTGATGCTTTTTTCCTTTTTGCTACTCGCAATCAGTTTATATCCTGTCTCATCCATACGAACAATGAGTGCCACAATGCCATAAACCCCCACGGTAGCAACCAGCGCAATTAAACTGACCACAATTATTTGAGAGGTAAGCGGTTGCCCCACAACAGTGCTCATGGCGATGATTACAATTTCTACCGAGAGAATAAAATCGGTAAGGATGGCTTCTCGTACGCGTTTCTTTTCAATCGCCAAAATTTCCTCTTCACTGAGTCCTTGTTGTAGTTTTGATTCGCCGGATGTTTTATGGGGGAAAACAAATTCAAAGATTTTTTCTGCTCCTTCATAAGATAAATATACACCTCCGAGAATCAGGATTATGATAATTGCGGGTGGCAGAAATGCACTTAATAAGAACGCTGCGGGTAGAATGATAGCCTTGTTTAGCAAGGAACCTTTGGATATTGCCCAAAGTACAGGAAGTTCACGGCTGGACGCGAACCCCGAAGCTTTTTCTGCATTGACAGCCAAATCATCGCCCAAGAGACCGGCTGTTTTTCGGGCGGTTACTTTACTCATGGAGGCCACGTCGTCCATAAGCGTCGCTATATCGTCTAAAACCGCAAAAATTCCCGAAGCCATAGTTTGCTGGTTTCGTCTTATTGAGTACCATTTAAAAAATGGGTAAAAGACATTTCAGCTTGCAATATAATCTTTCATATTCAAGAAATTATTAAGTTTTTATAAAAAATGATCTGAATTAATCTCTCTTCACCACTCCTTTAGGGCGAACAGCTTTTTCGACCAAGGCCATTCCTTGATCAGCTAATAATGCCAAGATTGCTGCCGGGATTGCTCCGCGAAGAATCATGTTGTTGTCGTTGAGTGTAATTCCGGTGATAATCGATTCTCCCAATCCGCCGGCGCCGATAAATGCGGCCAAGGTAGCGGTTCCGATATTGATGGTCAGCGCAGTTCTTACTCCGGCCATAATCATATCCATAGCCAGCGGCAATCTTACCCTGAATAGAATTTGCTTCTGCGTCATTCCCATCGCTCTTCCCGCTTCGATTAAAATATGATCTGTTGATTGCAGGCCGGTATAAGTGTTGCGTACGATGGGTAATAGTGCATATAGAAAAAGCGCCACAACGGCCGGTGTAAAGCCAATTCCAAATAAAGGAATCATAAATCCGAGTAAAGCCAGGGAGGGTACGGTTTGAATGACTCCTGTAACAGACAACATAGCCCCGGCCAATTTCTTTTTGTAAGTGATGAAAATCCCAAGAGGCACGGCCAACAGAATCGCTAAAAAAGTAGCTAAGAAAGTCAGTCGGATATGTTCCAGTGTCTGCCGAACGATAGGATGAACTGAGGTGATTCCCGGTTTTTCCGAAACGATATCCGCGTTGGATAAAAAATCGTAAGCGATAATTCCTAACGATTCTTTATCTATTTCCAAACGGTGATTCAACTCCTGCATTTTCTCTTCTGTCAAAAGACCTTCTAAAAGATTCAGCGCTTCCAGAACCTCCGGATATTGGTCGATAATCTCTTTTCTAATTAATGGGAATGCGCTGTAGTCAGGAAAAAAATCCTTATTGTCTTCCATGAGTTGAAAATCATATTCGATCAGCCGACCATCTGTACTATAAGCATCCGTCACATCTATTTTTCCTTCCGCAAGTGCTTTATAAGCCAAACCATGTTCCATCCCGCGCGGATTGGGAAGCCGAAGGTCGTAATGGTTGTTAAGTCCGGGAAAACCATCTTTCCGCTTTACAAATTCATTGCTGAAACCAAGCTTCAAATCGGAGCGACCTTGCAAATCCGATATTTTTTTTAAACCTAATCTTTTAGGAGCGATAATTACATAACTATTGCTAAATCCCAAATTTGGACCGGCAACAAAGTTGTATTGCTTTTCCACTCCCTCAGCAACCTGATTATATAATTCCGTTGCAGATTGATCTTCATACGTCCTTTTGAGGATAGCTTTCCAAACCGTCCCGGTATATTCGGCATAGGTATCAATTTCCGCTGTTTTTAATGCTTCAAAACAAATTAAAGTCCCTCCGAGACCAAATCGCCGAGACACTTCCAAATCTGTATTTTGTTCTATGGTTTGTGCCATGATTTCTCCCAGTAACCGCGACTCCGGATGGGTTTTAGAACCAATCGAAATACGCTGCCCCCAAGTAAGTCCACTGAGGCAGAGACTAAATAGCAAAATCCAAATCCTGAGTCTAAACTTCATTTTTTGTTTTGATAAATTTCTTTACAAATTCATTAGCCGGGTTTTGTTTGATTTCCTCAGGCGTGCCTGTTTGCATTACCTTTCCATGATCCAATATAAGCACGCGATCTCCTAACAAAAAAGCTTCTTCCACATCGTGGGTCACAAAAATACTGGTTATCTGCATGTTTTCTTTTAGTCGAAGAACTTCTTGTTGGAGATCAGTTTTAGTGATCGGATCCAGTGCAGAAAAAGGTTCATCGTAAAGGATGAGTTTCGGTTTAGCAGCTAAAGCACGGGCAATCCCAACACGCTGTTGCTCACCTCCGCTCAATTCAGAGGGATATCGGTTTCCGTATTTTTTATAAGGCATTTGCATTAATTCCAACAATTCTTTTACACGCGAAGCTGTTTTTTCTTTAGGCCAGTTCAACAGACGAGGCACCAATCCTATGTTTTTCTCTGTGTTCCAATGTGGAAATAAAGCGGGCTGCTGTAATACATACCCAATTTGCCGACGAAGTTCAATGTCGGGAATATCCATTATATCTTGTCCGCGAAACTCAATTTTTCCTTCCGAAAAAGGAATCAGTCGGTTGAGGGTTCGCAATAAAGTGCTTTTACCACTGCCGCTGGTGCCCATTACTGAAAGGGTTTCCCCTTCATCTACCTTGAAGGAAACATCGTCCAAGGCCCTGGTTTCGCCGAAATACTTCGATATGTGCGCTCCTTTTATGATAAAATAAAGATACAGGTTGCTGAGGAAGTTGCCAAATGTTTTTATAAAGACTAATGAAAAATATAAAGTCGCTGGTTTTTAATTTTAAAACTTCATTGTTGTCACCAACTATTTTTTGTCATAAACCAATCGTGTAATAAGAACCTTAAAATTGATAATAAAAACTGTAATAATACTTTCTTTAAAGAATTTGAATCAAAAAATTAAAGTATTTTCTGATTTTGTTTAGTTAAATATTTTAAATTAATATTTTGATTCTAAGCCTATTGATAAAGCTATTCAAGTATTTGAATTGCTTATTGAGACAAATAATGTAGTTGTTTTGTGGTTGTGTCCAAATAAAATGTTAATTTACGCCATAATGATATGCTTCCGCAATAGCTGTGTTGAGAATTACTCTAATTAAACAAAGAATTATGTCAAAGAAATTAACGCTTTCAATTTTAATAGGCTTTTTCACCCTCTATGCTGTAGCTCAAAATGATTATTATTGGGTTGGCGGTAGTGGTTTTTACGATGACGTTGCCCATTGGGCCTCCAGCTCCGGTGGAGACGATTACCGAAGTGTAGAACCCGGCCCTACCGATAATGTATATTTCGATGAAAACTCGGGATTTACTTATGGGGATAATGTTGTAACTATACGTGCTACTGGCTTCGCTAAGGATATCATCTTTAATGAAACCACTGTCCCTGTGACTTTTGAACAAGACGGACAGCAGAAACTGCATATCTATGGCTCTTCAGAATGACAGGAGAATATGACGGTCGATATTCACTCTATTTATTATGAAAATACCAATGAACCAAAAACGATATTGAATAATGGGGTTGTTGTGGGGTCTGAATTTGCCAATGTATATTTTAAAGAGATGGAAAGCATCAGTTTGCTCGATGATTTCAAAATAAATGGTGAAAAGAACAAATGTCATTTGTCTGGTAACTTGCATACTGATGGACATAAAATGACGGTATATGACTTTTTGGTGACAGGAAATGCAACCTTGAATTTATCGAGTTCAGATATCTTTATTAAAAATACATTTCATTCTAATTCTGCCAATGTGGAGATAAACCCTGATACTTCTCATCTTCACTTTACTGGAATCGAGGGTGTCTTTAGTCCTTATTCCGGGCAATCCTTTCATAAGGTCAGTTTTGAGAAAATTTATTCAGATTATTTAATGGATGGAGATTATAATCAAAACAATGAAAATCCGGTGACTTTTCATGAGGTGACATTTTTTGGTAATGGGGATATAGAGGGCTATAATGAATTCGAAAACTTAATATTGAACGGTCCAAGAATTTA
>DATGSA010000262.1:0-10406 GCA_035303085.1 Flavobacteriaceae bacterium | reverse complement strand
GATTATGATATTTATAAATCGATGATTTTTGCGAGGGTCACTTTAAATGCGGAAGAAATTTCGCTTTATAAAAGGCTTTTTCACATCATGTATAAGGACATTCCAAAACCGGATTTGTATATTTATCTTTACCAACACACCGATCGCTTGCTTAAAAACATCAAAAAACGAGGCAGGTCTTATGAACAAAATATTCCGGCTGATTATCTTGAAAACATCAATCGCGGATATTTAGATTTTATCAAAAGTCAAAATCATTTACAAACAAAAATTATCGATGTCACTGACTTAGACTTTATTTCTAATCGAGAAGATTATTTGTTTTTACTCCGAGAAATTCTCTCTGCCTAAAAAACAAAAAACTGCCTTGTAACACAAAGCAGTTTCCCGTCACTTTAAAATGAATTTATCTTATAAAAAAGAATAACCTACTGCGAGTGAGAACACGCCATTTTTCGCACTTCCATCCTCAACCACATCTGTAAACCCATGGTTATATCTGGCATCAACTCTAAATCCTAAAGGCAATTCTAATCCCGCACCTACGGTTCCTGAAAATTCAAAATCTTTGGTTTCTATCTGATCTTTCAAACTTGAATTGGTCACAAATCCAAATTGCGGACCTGCTTGGATATTTAAGAGGTTTTCAATCAAGTAAAACTTAAACATAACAGGAACAGTTATATAGTCTAAATCAAAATCTCCTAAATCGGTTTTGGCCCCTTGTTGCGAATAAAGCAATTCGGGCTGAACAGCAAATTTACCGCTACCCACAGATAAAAATGCTCCTGCTGTCAAGCCTGTTTTATTTTTAAAATTTAAACTCCCGGCATCACTTAAATTGGAAAAGTTAGCTCCCACTTTCACTCCTAAATCTAATTTTTGCGCTTGCATACTAAAAGCAAAACACAAAGCAAAAACAGCTACAATGAATTTTTTCATAATTAAATTGATTTGATTTATTCTACAAACTTATGAAAGACTATGAGACTTTATTGTGTATTGGTCTTAAAATCACTTCAATTTATCAATTGAAACGCTTACAGATACTTTTCCACGGTAAAAAAGATCATAAACAATAGAAAAGATTTCAAAACCATATTAAAAAAGCAGTATATTATGGATTTTAAACCAAGAGTCTTTGTTTGATTTCAAAACCTTTACCTTTGCAAGAATTAAATCTAATTAAGCAAATGAGTAATACTCCTGTAATGCGTCAATGGCTATCAACTTTCAACAGTGAAGGTCCATTTCTTATTGCCGGCCCCTGCAGTGCAGAAACTGAAGAGCAAGTGTTAGAATCTGCGCATCTTTTAAAAAACACCCCCACACAGGTGATGCGTGCCGGAATCTGGAAACCCAGAACTCGTCCGGGAAATTTTGAAGGAGCAGGTGTCAAAGCTTTAAAATGGTTGCAAAAAGCCAAAGCTGAAACAGGTTTATTAATGGCCACTGAAGTGGCTAATCCGCAGCATGTTGAAGTAGCATTGCATCACGATATAGACATTTTATGGATCGGCGCTCGCACGACGGTATCTCCTTTTAATGTCCAAGAAATTGCAGAAGTTTTAAAAGGAACAGATAAAATCGTATTGGTTAAAAACCCGGTCAATCCGGACTTAGAACTTTGGTTGGGAGCCGTGGAAAGATTGTTCACCCAAAATATAAAAAACTTAGGCGTGATTCATCGTGGATTTTCCAGTTATAAGGAAAATACTTATAGAAACATTCCGGAGTGGCAGATTGCTATCGACTTGCAGAATCGTTATCCCGATTTACCTTTATTGCTCGATCCTTCTCATATAGCAGGACGGCGAGATTTGATCTTTGACTTGTGTCAAACCGCACTTGATTTGAATTACGACGGATTGATGATTGAAACTCACCCCAATCCCGATAAAGCATGGAGCGATGCACAACAACAAATCACTCCGCAACGACTTATAGAAATCAGCGAAAATCTTCAGGTAAGAGAAAAAGGGTCGGAAAGTTCGAATTTCCAAAAGACTTTGACCACTTTAAGGGAGCAAGTAGATGCTTTGGATGAAGAGATTATGGATACACTGATTAAACGAATGGATTTAGCAAAAGAATTTGGCCAGATTAAAAAACAATACAACGTTTCTATCCTTCAAAATGAACGCTGGAATGCTGTTTTAAAAAAAATGATAACACGAGGTCAGGCTAATGGTTTGAGCGAAGATTTTATATTAAGAATTTTTAAAGCTGTTCATCAAGAATCTATTGAACATCAAAAAAACATCCTTCACAAAAAATAATTTATGCAAGGCACTGTATATAAATCTACCGGTAGTTGGTACACCGTCAAAGGAGAAGACGGCAAATTTTATTCCTGCCGGATGAGAGGAAGATTTCGGATAAAAGATATCAAAGACACTAATCCCGTAGCTGTCGGCGACAAGGTTGTTTTTGAATTGGACAAGACCGGAGATGAAGAAATCGGGATTATCACCGAGATTAAGGAAAGAAAAAATTATATTATTAGAAGATCAGTCAAACTCTCCAGGCAAGCGCATATCATTGCTGCTAATATCGATAGGGTTTTTCTTTTGGTTACCATAAAAAATCCTGTTACCTCAACTATCTTCATCGACAGGATTTTGACAACGGCGGAAGCCTATCACATTGAACCGATAATATTATTTCATAAAATTGACCTCTACACAGAAGACGAATTGGATGAAATTCGATATTTAGCTGCTATATATAGAAATGTAGGTTATACTTGCTTGGGTACATCAGCCGTTACCGGCAGAAATACAGATAAAGTAAAAGAGCTAATGGAAGGTAAGGTGAATTTATTTTCAGGAAATAGCGGGGTTGGAAAATCCACTTTAATCAATAAACTCGTACCGGATTTAAATTTAAAAACCGCTGAGATTTCCGAACATCACACCAGCGGAAAACACACCACCACTTTTGCTGAAATGTTTGATGTAGGCGAAAACACGAAAATCATAGATACGCCCGGGATTAAAGGTTTTGGATTGGTCAATATGGAAAGAGAGGAAATAGGCAATTATTTTCCTGAGTTTCTAAGACGCTCTAAAGACTGCAGGTTCAACAATTGTTTACACATTAAAGAGCCGGGTTGTGCAGTAAAAGAAGCTTTAGAAAAAGGAGAAATTTTCTGGTCGAGATATGATTCTTATCTTCAAATTATGTCAAGTGAAGATGATACCTATCGACCGGATATTCATCATTAATATTAATTATTAAATCAAATATATGCGAGCAGTTATTCAACGTGTCAGTGAAGCATCGGTAACGATTGAAAACTCCAAAAAAGGAAAAATCGGACCGGGTTTATTAGTTTTCTTAGGAATCGAAGATGAAGATACAATAGAAGACATCAGATGGTTATCTCGAAAGATTTCCAATATGCGCATTTTTGCAGATGAAAATAATGCGATGAATCTTTCGGTAAAAGATGTAAATGGGGAAGCTTTAGTCATCAGTCAATTCACTTTACATGCGAACACAAAAAAGGGGAATCGACCAAGTTTTATCAAAGCCGCCAAGCCCGAAATTTCCGAACCGCTTTATCATCAATTTGTAGAAGCACTTGAAAAGCATTTAGAAAAACCTGTAGCTACAGGAGAATTTGGCGCAGACATGCAAGTCGATTTAATCAATGACGGTCCGGTAACTATTATTATAGACTCTAAAAACAAAGAATAAATTATGGATATAAAAAACGCACAAAAAGCTGTGGATAAATGGATTAAACAACACGGCGTTCGTTATTTCGACGAGTTGACCAATATGGCTCAACTCACTGAAGAGGTAGGAGAAGTGGCAAGAATAATCGCCAGAAGATATGGCGAACAAAGTGAAAAAGAATCCGATAAAGAAAAAGATTTAGGTGAAGAACTTGCAGATGTGATGTTTGTAGTTTTATGTTTAGCCAACCAAACCGGCGTCGATTTACAAGAAGCTTTCGACAAAAAGCTCGATCTGAAAGCCAAACGCGATCACGACAGACATCACCAAAACAAAAAATTAAAATAAATATGTTTGCGAAAATTCTTAGTTTAAAAGCATTCTGGACTTCCGTATTGATTTTTGCTGTGGCATTTATCATTCTTTATAATTTGATCAGAATTTTATTTGAATTCAGTTTTGATTTCGGCGCATATTTTAAATACTATTCCCAAGAAGGACGCCTCACCTCTTTCATTGTCGCCAACCTTATCGGTGGACTCATCTATGGAATTTTGACCGCTTATTATAGATTTTGGAAACATTTCAAGACCAAAAAATAAGTATTTATAACCAAGGGTCTATGTATGTAGAATTAACGGCAACTGATAAACATTTAAAAAGCGATCTTACCATAACCGGTTCTAAAAGTGAAACCAATCGGCTTTTAATTTTACAAGCTTTATTTTCAAATTTGAAAATCGAAAATCAATCCGACAGTGACGACAGTTCGGTATTACAACAAGCTTTATCGGCAAAAAATCAAAAGATTATTGACATTGGCCACGCCGGTACTGCGATGCGGTTCCTAACTGCTTATTTCGCTTTTCAAAAAGGAGAAAGAACGCTTACCGGCAGCCCGCGCATGCAAAACCGACCGATAAAAGTTTTAGTCGAAGCTTTGCGCAAACTTGGAGCGGATATTCAGTATCTACAGCAAGAAGGTTATCCGCCATTATTGATTCGCGGATCCAACCCGACTTCAAACGCAGTTCGAATTAAAGCCGATGTCAGCAGTCAATATATTTCTGCGCTCTTACTTATTGGGGCAAGCTTTCCACAGGGATTAAAAATCACTCTGCAAGGAGAAGTTCTCTCTCGGCCTTATATTGAAATGACCCTGAGCTTATTGAAAAAAGTCGGTGTTCAAAACAAATTTGAAAACAATCAAATTACTATTTCTCCCCTGACTGAAATCGAAGCTAAAACAATTACTATAGAATCCGATTGGAGTTCGGCTTCTTATTTTTATAGTTTGGCTGCTTTGTCGGAGACTGCAGTCCTGAAACTTTCTCATTTCAAAAAAAACAGTTTACAAGGAGATGCAAAAATCGCCAAATTCTTTAATAAATTTGGCGTGAGCACTTATTATAAAAATGATTCTATCCTTTTAAAGAAAGAAAAAAACGTTGAACTTCCTTCCTATTTTGAAACCGATTTATCCCATTACCCCGATTTGGCACAAACTCTTGCTGTTACATGTTTAGGCTTAGGTATAAGTTTTAAGTTGAAAGGGTTATCTACATTGAGGATAAAAGAAACCGATCGATTGAATGCATTGCAGTCCGAACTTTCAAAATTTGGAGCAGAAATAAAAATAAAAAAAGATATTTTAATTGGAAAAGCTCGTGGCACATTAAATCAAAATATTAAAATAGACACTTATGACGATCATCGCATGGCGATGGCTTTTGCTCCACTGGTTTTAAAAACAAAAATAACCATTCAACATCCACAGGTAGTTTCAAAATCTTTTCCCACTTATTGGAAGCTACTGCAAAGATGTAATATCGAACAGGTATTCCAATAATTATATTGTTTTACATTTTTGAACGCGGAAATAAGAAATTCCGCACTACTTTTATTTTAAAAATAAGTTAAATGTGTGTTTATTTAGGAAAATATTCTTCGTTTTACTTGACAACGCCTATCTGAGGGTTGTATATTTGCAATTCTAAATTTTTTCCTTTATGAAAATGAAACTATCGCAGTTCGATTTTGACCTGCCAGAAAAACAAATAGCCACTCATCCAGCAGAAAATCGTGATGAATCCAAACTTATGGTTGTCCACCGAGATACCGGTAAAATTGAACATAAACAGTTTAAAGATTTAATTGATTACTTTGATGAGAAAGACGTATTTGTTTTCAACAACACCAAAGTTTTTCCCGCCCGTCTTTACGGTCATAAAGAGAAAACCAATGCGCGCATTGAAGTATTTCTTTTACGCGAATTAGATCCGGAAACCCAATTATGGGATGTCATGGTAGATCCGGCAAGAAAAATCAGAATAGGAAACAAACTGTTCTTCGGCGAAGATGAGAGTTTGGTTGCAGAGGTTATTGACAACACCACCTCGCGTGGACGAACTTTACGGTTTTTGTATGACGGATCTTATGATCAATATCGCAAAAAGCTATATGAACTCGGAGAGACTCCATTGCCAAAAGAAATAGGCAGAGAGGTAGAACCGGAAGATGCCGAGCGTTTTCAAACTGTTTATGCCAAAGAAGAAGGAGCTATCTCTGCACCACTTGCAGGACTACACTTTTCCAAGCATCTTTTAAAACGACTGGAAATCAAAGGAATAGAACTAACTGAAGTAACAATGCACTTAGGTTTGGGTACCTTTGAAGATATTGAAGTTGAAGATTTGTCGAAACACAGAATGCCAAGTGAAGAGTGTTTCGTTTCTCAAGAAACCGCAGATTTGGTGAATGAAGCCAAGCGAAATAACCGCAGGGTTTGTGCTGTAGGTACAACCAGTATGCGGACTATGGAAAGTGCTGTTTCTACAAATGGAGAATTAAACCCTTATGAGGGATGGACACATAAATTCATTTTTCCTCCTTATGAATTTAATATCGCCAATGCGATGATTACCAATTTCCATACGCCAAAATCTATATTGATGATGATGTCGGCAGCCTTTCTTGGTTTTGACAAACTGATGGAAGTATATGAATTAGCCATCAAAGAAGATTATAAATTCTCTACCTATGGAGATGCTATGTTGATTTTATAAATCAATAATTTCTTATAAATTAGATAAAAAGCCGGCTTTATTTTCAAGCTGGCTTTTTTTATATCAAACAAGCATTTTCATTGATAAAACTCATCAGAAAAGTTTAACTTTGCCCACTTGATAATCGAATTTCAACATTATGATCTTTTTCTTCGGAAACCCTCAAAAATCAGTGTATGCTCTTCACAGCATCACTTCGCTTTCTTCTGAAAACCTCAAAAAACTCACTTGGCTTTTTGGCAATGCTCCCCAGATAAACCAGAAAGAAATAAAAGGAAGGTTTATCGGTCCTCGAACCACCATGATTTCTCCTTGGAGCACCAATGCGGTGGAAATCACCCAAAACATGGACATTGATGGGATTCTTAGAATTGAAGAATTCTTTGCTAAAGACGCGCATCAAGAAAAGTTTGACCCCATGCTGTACGAAATCTTTAACGGCTTGGATCAAAATATTTTCACCATCGATAAAAAACCCGAAGAAATTCGGTATATCGATGATATCAACATTTTTAATTTACAGGAGGGGCTTGCTCTCAGCGATGATGAAATCACTTATCTCGAAGATTTAGCCGAAAGACTAGGCAGATCTCTTACAGATTCTGAAGTTTTCGGATTCTCTCAGGTGAACTCAGAACATTGTCGTCACAAAATATTTAATGGAAGTTTTATTATCGACGGAGAAGAACAAGAGCTTTCTTTATTCGATTTAATCAAAAATACTTCAAAAGAAAACCCGAATACTATTGTTTCGGCTTACAAAGACAACGTAGCTTTTATCAAAGGTCCGAAAGTTCAACAATTCGCTCCAACTCGCGCAGACATCCCTGATTTTTATGTCAATCAAGATTTTGAATCTGTAATTTCTTTAAAAGCTGAAACGCACAATTTCCCCACTACTGTTGAACCATTTTATGGAGCTGCTACCGGAAGTGGCGGCGAAATTCGCGATCGTTTAGCCGGAGGAAAAGGCTCGCTTCCACTTGCCGGAACATCGGTTTATATGACTGCTTATTCCCGTTTACGTCAGGATAAAAAAGATAATCCTGCCGATTGGGAAAACGGTATGGAAGAACGCGACTGGCTTTATCAAACTCCTTTAGACATCCTGATTAAAGCTTCTAACGGCGCAGCAGATTTTGGAAATAAATTCGGACAACCTTTAATTTGTGGATCTGTACTCACTTTTGAACACGAGGAAAAAGGAAGATTATTAGGATACGATAAAACCATTATGCTCGCCGGAGGAATTGGCTATGCCAAAGCTGATCAAGCGATTAAAGCAGTTCCGAAAAAAGGCGATCAAATTGTCGTATTGGGAGGAGAAAATTACCGAATTGGAATGGGCGGCGCGGCAGTTTCTTCTGCTGATACCGGAGAAACCGAAGAACATTTAGAGCTCAATGCTGTGCAACGCGCCAATCCAGAAATGCAAAAACGAGCTGCCAATGCCATCCGCGGAATGGTAGAAGGCAAAGAAAATACGATTATCTCTGTGCACGATCACGGTGCTGGCGGTCATTTAAATTGCTTGAGTGAACTGGTCGAAGATACCGGAGGACATATTCATTTAGACCAACTTCCTGTGGGAGATTCCACTTTGTCTGCAAAAGAAATTATCGGCAATGAATCTCAAGAACGAATGGGATTACTGATCGCCAAGAAAAATCTCCATTTTTTAAAAGCGATAGCAGATAGGGAACGCGCTCCGATGTATACGGTAGGAGAAGTAACCGGAGATGATCAGTTTGCATTTAAAAACAAACAGGGAGATAAACCGATTGATTTGGCTTTGGATGACCTATTGGGAAAGACGCCAAAAACTATTATGAAAGATAGTCGCGTTGAGCGCCACTATGAAGAAATTGTTTATAATCAAACAGAAATCCATTCTTATTTAAAAAAATTATTATTGCTTGAAGCTGTAGCTTGTAAGGACTGGTTGACCAACAAATCGGACCGATCGGTTAGCGGGCGAGTAGCAAAACAGCAAACTGCAGGTTGCTTACAATTACCTTTAAATAATTGTGGGGTTATGGCTTTAGATTACCACGGGAAAGAAGGAATTGCTACTTCCATCGGCCATTCCCCCATCTCAGCATTAATAGACCCTGTGGCGGGATCAAGAAACTCCATCGCCGAAGCATTGACCAATATTATTTGGGCACCTTTAGCAGATGGATTAAAATCTGTTTCTCTTTCTGCCAATTGGATGTGGCCGGCAAATAACGAAGGAGAAGATGTGCGTTTATATGATGCTGTAAAAGGAGTATCAGAATTCGCTATAAAACTCGGTATTAATGTTCCAACCGGAAAAGACTCTTTGTCTATGAAACAAAGATATCCCGACAAAGAAGTAATTGCTCCGGGAACGGTTATCATTTCAGCTGCCGCACATTGTGACAATGTGCGAAAAGTTGTAGAACCCATTTTACAAAAAGATGGCGGAAGCATCTATTACATCAACTTTTCTCAAGATGATTTTAAATTAGGCGGTTCTTCTTTTGGACAAATTCTCAACAAGATTGGAAAAGAAGTTCCAACTTCTACCAACCCGGATTTTATAATCAGAGCGTTTAATAGCATTCAACATTTAATTCATAAGGATTTAATTGTAGCAGGACACGACGTAGGATCAGGAGGATTAATTACCACTTTACTCGAAATGTGTTTTGCCGAAAATGATTTAGGAGCGGAATACGATTTATCCGGATTAAACGAAACTGATTTGGTTAAAATCTTATTTAGCGAAAATACTGGAATTGTTTTTCAAGCGAAGGATGATTCGGTTGAAGAGATTTTAGCAGAAGACGGTGTTGAGTTCTTTAAGGTCGGAAAAGTTACTTCCGGAAACACCTTAAAAATCAAGCATGCTGAAGAGACTTTGGAATTCAACATTCCGCAATTACGCGACACTTGGTTTGAAACCTCTTATCTATTGGATATCAATCAAAGCGGAGCAGAAAAAGCCAAAGAGCGATTTGAAAATTATAAGAATCAACCGCTGACTTATAAGTTTCCGCAGGATTTCACCGGTAAAATCCCCGCTATCAATGCCGATCAACCGAAAATTAAAGCAGCTATTCTCAGAGAGAAAGGTTCTAATTCAGAGCGAGAAATGGCGCGTGCTTTACATCTAGCAGGGTTTGAGGTGAAAGATGTACATATGACCGATTTGATTACCGGTCGTGAAACATTGGAAGACATTCAGTTTATTGCTGCTGTTGGCGGATTCTCCAATTCGGATGTCTTGGGAAGCGGGAAAGGATGGGCAGGTGCTTTCCTATATAATGAGAGAGCACATCAGGCTATACGTCGATTTTTTGGACGCGAAGATGTTTTAAGCTTGGGGATTTGCAATGGATGTCAACTTTTTATGCAGATGGAACTCATCAATCCGGATCACGATGAAAAACCAAAAATGCTGTTTAATGACTCCGGAAAATTTGAAAGCAATTTTACAACCATTGATATTCCCAAAAACAATTCGGTGATGATGTCCTCTTTAGCAGGTAGTAGATTAGGAATCTGGTCTTCTCACGGGGAAGGAAAATTCAGTTTCCCTTATGAAGAAAGCAAATACAACATTGTAGGGAAATATGGATATACGGATTATCCGGCAAATCCAAACGGATCTGATTACAACACCGCTTTTAT
>DATGSA010000261.1:0-7067 GCA_035303085.1 Flavobacteriaceae bacterium | reverse complement strand
TCCTCGTGGCCTCTTCTTCTAAAAGTTTTGAATTCCAACAATACCGGACGAGGATTTTCTCTTATCGATTCGGCGATATTTTTTACTTGAGTATAAACTTCAACAATGTTGTTTCCATCTATGATATGACCCTCCATTCCGTAGCCTTTCGCTCTATCTGCTAAGTCTTCGATATTATATTGTTCGGAAGTTGGAGTAGAAAGGCCATAGCCATTATTCTCGATAACAAACATCACCGGGAGACCCCAAACCGAAGCGACATTCATCGCTTCGTGCCAATCTCCTTCACTGGTTCCGCCTTCTCCGGTAAACACTGCGGTTACTTTCTTTTCTTCGCGCAGCTTATCCGCTAAAGCAATTCCGGCAGCTACCCCATTTTGCGGACCTAAGTGCGAGATCATTCCCACAATATGATAGTCCTGTGTTCCGAAATGAAAACTTCTATCGCGCCCTTTGGTGAAGCCACTTGCTTTTCCTTCCCATTGCGCAAAAAGTTTATCTAACGGAATATCTCTGGAAGTAAACACCCCCAAATTCCGGTGCATCGGCAGAATGTATTCCTCTTTTTGCAAGGCTTTCGTTACGCCAATTGCAATAGCTTCCTGTCCGATTCCGCTAAACCATTTTGATATTTTACCCTGACGCAAGAGAATCAACATTTTCTCCTCGATCAAACGAGCTTTCAACATTTCAAAATAAAGTGATTTGAGCTTGCTGTCAGAAAGGTTTTTTCTTTGATAATCTATACCGATTTTATCGGCAACATCTTGTTCCATTCGTAAGAATAATTTTAGCCAAAAATAAAGCTTTTTAAACCCAAAACATAGACTTTATAGATTTTTTGATTGGGTGATTTAATTGGAAGTTTTTCAATAAATGCCTGCACTATTCATCTTGTTGTTTTTTAGCCGCTATCCAATAATCATTCATTTCTGACAAACTCATCTCTTTTAAGTCTTTGCGTTCTGCTTTGACTTGTTGTTCGATGTATTGAAATCTTTGTATAAACTTCTTGTTGGTTCGTTCCAGCGCATTTTCCGGGTTGACATTGATAAACCGGGCATAGTTAATCAAGGAAAATAGCAGATCGCCAAACTCCGCTTCCGTTTTATCCTGATTTTGGTCTTTAATTTCTTGTTTAAATTCGCCGAGCTCCTCTTCTACTTTTTCAAAAACTTGTTCGGAATCCTCCCAATCAAAACCCACGCCGCTTACTTTTTCTTGAATTCGCCAAGCCTTAACCAAAGCGGGTAAAGATTTCGGTACGCCTTCTAAAATACTAATTCTCCCTTCTTTTATTTTTAGTTTTTCCCAATTCTTGGCGACCTCTTCTTCGTTTTCTACTTCCACATCGCCATAAACATGCGGATGTCTCGAGATAAGTTTCTCACAGATTTCGTTGGCTACATCAGCGATATCGAAGGCCTCTTTTTCACTGCCGATTTTCGAATAGAATACCAGATGTAACAAAACATCCCCCAACTCCTTTTTGATCTCCTCTAAATCATTATCTAAAATCGCATCTCCGAGCTCATAAGTTTCTTCAATAGTCAGTGGTCTGAGGGTTTCAAAAGTTTGTTTACGATCCCAAGGA
Organism: Flavobacteriaceae bacterium; assembly: GCA_035303085.1. Lineage (GTDB taxonomy): Bacteria > Bacteroidota > Bacteroidia > Flavobacteriales > Flavobacteriaceae > JAJYSO01. The sequence continues at coordinate 5,473 of DATGSA010000261.1, read as the reverse complement.
CATTTTTCTCTGAGATCGTCCATAATATCCAACAACCGATTAAAAGCTTTGAGCTGATCTTCACGCGTATTCATTTTTAGATTTCTGTTTTAAATTCTGTTGGGCAATTTAACCAAAAGCATACTCATTCAAACCGATGTAAGGTTATTTTAGACCAAGAGTTCAAAAAATAGCGGATTATAATATTTTGCTGCCGGGTCATCGGATTTTGGATCGGATTTTGGTTAGGTATAAATTCATAATTCCGCCACTGCCCTTACCACCTATCAAGACCTTGATTTCTTTCATCAGCTGAACGACCTTGGTTTTCTCACCGCTGGCTTAATATTTACCGGCGTGCTTTTCAATAACACCTCTTAAAGTTCTGGAAGGGGGATAAATTATTGACAGGTTTCCCATTTTGTTTTCCCAATAAATAATCGGCAAGGCCATCTAATTCCTTCTTTTATAATGTATTTATTAATTCTTAATATCGTTTTGCCTCCAATATTCCGCGGGTTCATCGGTTTTTATCAGCACAGACTCGTGATGAAAAATCATCGGTATTATTCGGGAATACTGTTCTAAATATTACTGGTTAATCATCTTTTCCAATACTTCACTTCTGTCATTGAGATCGTTTCGTTAATGCTGAATCGTTTTCCGTAAATGTAGGATTAAACCGGTTCTCTATAAAAAGCTTATAACAATAATACTCAAAATCTATAAAGATAGGAACGGGTGTGCAAATTCTTAGATATTCAACTTGAGATAATAACTAACTATGTAAAGGATTGAGTAAGTAATTTTAAAAAAATTGGAATAGATAGGTTCCTTCGGAAATATTAGGAAGATTGAAATGGGAAATCGAATATTTTATTTATCCTTTACATTTAAAACGGTTTCTTTCTTTTAATCGTTCCCGTAATATCCTCTATATCTTCTTTCACTTTTTTAACATTTTCCTTAATCTCTTTTCCGCCACTCTCGTCAAATTGTTCTTCTGCAGATTGAGTGATTTCAGTGGTAATATCGTTTGTAGCATTTTTCACCGTCTTAATTCCCTTTGCTAATCCTCGAGCAATTTCAGGAACTTTATCGGCACCAAAAAGCAAGACTACTATGAAAATAATAAAAATTAATTCGGTACCACCAAACCCAAAAAGTAAACCAGGTAAATTCATATGCCAATAATATACGACAAAAATACAGAAAAAGCGACTCACCCTCAAGTCTATTATAAAAAAATATCAATCCAATTTCATACTCAATCTGTATTCATTTGCTTGTTTTTTCAGAAATTCTATTGCTTCCAGCGGTTCTCCAAGAGATGCATTAACTTCTGCAAAATCTAAACAGTAATACAGAAAGTTATCTATCAACTCTTCTGGAATCTCCAATTCTCTTACAAAGAAATCTTTCTCAAACATCCTATTTAATTGTTCTTTTTCCCCTTCAATTTTCTCATATTTCAAAAGCTGCTTTAGCATTTTCATTCGACCGGAAATAACATTTAATAAATAATCTACCGGCGTTGAAGAGGCTGTAAAAAGCCGTCTTTCCGCTTGGGTAAATTTTCTTCCTGTATTGAAAGGTATACCTACTTTAGATTGATCAAAATATTCTATTTGAGCTGCGTCCTTCGTTAAATCTCCAGTTATTATTAGAGACATTCACTTCTCCTAAAAAATTAACCGCCTCCTCCAATTTAATAACAATGGGGATATTTTCAAGAACAGAATCGGTTACTTGCAATTCGTAATTTTCATAACCCATCGCCGTAAAAAATCAACTCATCTCCTTTACTGACAAATACTTCAAAACTTCCATCTTTTTTACTAATCGTTCCTGTATGTTGGGAAGGGTTAATAATATTGACTTGAAAATCCAGCACTGAATCCGTAGTGATTTTCCTCTTTAATTTTACTTTGCTCTGTGAAAACCCGGTATAACTGCTCAGGAAAAAGTATATTCCAATACAAATCCACTGTGTTTTTATGCTATATGTAGAAAGGGCCTCCGGCATCAAGGTTTATTATTAAGCCCCTAAAATAAAATTTAATTTCTCTAAGTTGAGGTTATTATCACATATTTAGGAAAGCGATTTATAGGTAACTCTTTAAATATTATTTCGAGACCTAATTAAAATTGATTTTAAATCCTTATACAAATCTCTTTGTTTAACCGTAGATGCTAAAAACAATTTCATTATAAAAATACGTCTCAAAAATAGCATTCCGTTTCTTGGGGTTCAAAAGCACCCCGCCCGCCTCAGGCGGTCCCCCTCTTTTTGAAAAGAGGGAAATAAATTAAACATTTCAGGTTTATCAAATGAACTTGCAGGCTTTATTTCTTCCCCACTTTATCTGGGTTTTGTTTTACAAAAGCAGCCCATCCGGAATAGTTTGAGGAAGTTTCGAGTTTATCTCCATTATAATAATGACAAACCGCCGCCGCCAGTCCATCGGTGGAATCCAAGTTTTTAGGAAGTGTTTTTAGGTTCAAGATGCTTTGCAGCATTTTAGCCACTTGGTGTTTACTGGCATTTCCATTTCCGGTCACGGCCATTTTAATCTTACGAGGAGAATATTCCGTCACAGGGATTTCACGACTCAAGCCCGCTGCCATCGCTACGCCTTGCGCGCGTCCCAGTTTCAACATCGACTGCACATTTTTACCAAAAAACGGAGCTTCAACGGCAATCTCATCGGGGTGATAGGTTTCGATAAGTTCAATCGTTCGTTCAAAAATCAATTTGAGTTTCACATTGTGATCGGAATATTTCGTTAGATTGAGTTCATTGAGTTGTAAACATTTCATTTTCTTATCTAAAATGCTGATTACACCAAATCCCATCATTGTTGTGCCGGGGTCAATTCCTAAAATAATTCGTTCTACTTTCACTTTTTTCACAAGGCTATTTTTACAAACTTAGGCATTTTATAAGCTAATCCATCTATATTAAGCAAGGATTGACTAACAAAACGTCAGGTTTTTCATCGTATTTATCCTTGGCACAACAATTGACCTAATAAGAGCAGAACCTTAAGAAAAGCCGGAGAATAAGTGTATCCAGCTTTTTAAAGTTCTATAATACAGATAATTAAAAACAATCAATCTGACAGATTGACGAAAATATAACTATGGGAAAAGGAAAATTATTTAATATTGACAGTTTGTCACTTCAAGATATTAATGAGGATGCTGAGTTCATTCCATTAATGACTCCTGAAGATGAAGAAGAAATCGAAAGGGAGGATTTGCCTGAAGTATTACCGATTTTACCTTTGCGTAATACGGTATTATTTCCGGGGGTAGTCATTCCAATTACTGCGGGTAGAGATCGTTCTATTGAACTGATCAATTCTGCTAATAATGACAACAAAATAATTGGAGTAGTCGCACAAAAAGATGCGAAGGTCGAAAATCCTAAGGCTAAAGATTTAAATAACTTAGGGGTAGTTGCCAAGATACTCAAGGTATTGAAAATGCCCGATGGTAATACGACTGTGATTATTCAAGGGAAGAAAAGATTTCAAATCGATGAGATTCTTCAGGAAAACCCTTATTTTAAAGCTCGTATATCAGAGGTGCCGGAAGTAAGACCTGCATCAAATGATGAGGAATTTGTAGCTGTAATTGATTCGATTAAGGAGGCTTCTTTAAAAATCATCAAAGAAAGTCCGAATATTCCTTCGGAAGCTTCTTTTGCAATTAAAAATATTGAAAGCAACTCTTTTTTAATCAATTTCGTGGCGTCCAATATGAATCTTCCTGTTAAAGAAAAGCAGGAATTACTCGCCATCAATGATTTACACCAACGCGCTTTAACGACGTTGAAATTTATCAATATCGAGTTGAAAAAGCTGGAGTTGCGCATGGATATCCAATCCAAGGTGCAAAGCGACATGAGTCAACAACAGCGCGAGTACTTTCTCCATCAACAGATGAAGACTATCCAAGAGGAATTAGGAGGTACTACAAATGAAGGAGAGATTCAAGAATTCCGCGAAAGAGCCAAGGAACAAAAATGGAGTGAGGATATCAAAAAACATTTTGAAAAAGAATTGGCTAAAATTCAGCGGATGAATCCTCAGGTTGCAGAGTATTCAATTCAGCGCAATTACTTGGATTTATTTTTAGATTTACCGTGGAATAAGTATAGTGAAGACAAATTCGATTTAGAACATGCTCAAAAAGTTCTTGACCGCGATCATTATGGATTGGAAGAAGTAAAAAAACGTATTATCGAATACCTGGCGGTGTTGAAACTTCGAAATGATATGAAATCGCCTATTATATGTCTGCACGGCCCTCCAGGAGTTGGAAAAACTTCTTTGGGAAGATCTGTCGCAGAAAGTTTAGGACGTGAATATGTACGTATTTCCTTAGGTGGTTTAAGAGATGAAGCAGAAATTCGCGGACATAGAAAAACTTATATCGGTGCCATGCCGGGTCGAATTATACAGAGTTTGAAAAAAGCAGGAACCAGTAATCCGGTATTTGTCTTAGATGAAATCGATAAAGTGAGCAGCGGGCATCAAGGAGATCCGGCTTCCGCTTTATTGGAAGTACTCGACCCTGAACAAAATGATGAATTTCATGACAACTTCCTTGAAGTGGGTTTTGATTTGTCAAAAGTGATGTTTGTAGCAACAGCTAACACCTTGAGCACCATTCATCCTGCTTTAAGAGATAGGATGGAAATTATCGATATGACTGGTTATACCATTGAAGAGAAAGTTCAAATTGCTAAAAGACATTTGTTACCCAAGCAAATTAAGGAACACGGAATCAAGAAAAAAGATATCACGTTAAACGACAAACAAATTGAGTTTGTTGTTGAAGGATATACCCGTGAATCCGGGGTTCGTGGTCTTGAAAAGCAAATTGCTAAATTGGTGAGATTTGTAGCCAAGAGTATTGTGATGAAAGAGGATTACAATGTCAAATTTACCAATGACGATATTATAAAAATCTTAGGTGCTCCAAGAGAACGCGGAAAATACGAAAGCAATGAAGTTGCCGGAGTGGTTACTGGTTTAGCTTGGACAAAAGTTGGCGGTGATATTATATTTATCGAGTCAATTTTGTCGCAAGGAAAAGGAAAACTCAACATTACCGGAAATCTCGGAAAAGTAATGAAAGAATCTGCCACGATTGCTATGGAATATATCAAAGCACACGCAGATAAGTTTGGAATTGATCCGGATATTTTCGATAAATATAATGTTCATATTCACGTTCCAGAAGGCGCAACTCCAAAAGACGGCCCCAGCGCAGGAATTACGATGTTGACTTCCTTAGTTTCCTTGTTTAGTCAACGAAAAGTAAAAAAAGGAATTGCGATGACCGGTGAAATCACCCTTAGAGGAAAAGTTCTTCCTGTGGGCGGAATCAAAGAAAAAATTCTCGCTGCAAAGCGTGCACGAATTAAAGAGATTATTCTTTGTGAAGAAAACAGAAAAGATGTAGAAGAAATTAAGGAAGAATA
>DATGSA010000260.1:0-19057 GCA_035303085.1 Flavobacteriaceae bacterium | reverse complement strand
TGCATAAGCTGTGGAATTGGAGAGCGCAATAGTCGGCATAAAAAAGGCCACACTAACCGAATATAAGGTGAACAGCGTTGCAAACTCTGCATCCGCTCCGGCGGTCATTCCGTAATATCCGGCCGCAGCCAAGAAAATAGCAGCAATACCGTGACTTATTCCCAATAATTTCTGTGCAGGGATCCATCTATCAGCGACAATTCCTAAAATAGCCGGCATAAAAATAGAAACAATTCCTTGCATGGCATAAAACAATCCGATTTTTGATCCCAAACCTATCGACCCCAAATAGGTTCCCATGGAGGTCAAATAAGCTCCCCAGACCGCGAATTGTAAAAAATTCATCACGGTCAGTCGTAGTTTTATACCCATATTTTATCTTTTTTGTAAAGTAGTTTTAAGCAAATAGACTTAAAACAGGTGGCTAAAGTAAAGTTTTTCAATCAATATGTAAAGTATCACTCAAGGGAAATTGTTAAAACAACAAAAGATGATTCATTTATCTGACCTTGTAATCGCCTCATTTGAAATTAAGAATCCTTCATTTTTTTAAATTCGACCAAGCTTTCCACGGTAAAAACAAAAATCAAACTCGTCATAAACAGAAGAAAAGCTAAGTTTTCGATATAAAACAGACTAATCAGAAAAAAGATGATTATAGTACTGATTTTCTCTTGATATCCGACCACGGTAGTATCGGCTTCCTGAAGCAAAACTCCTAAAGAAATAAAACTGGTCAGCCCGATGATAAAATTCATTTTTAAGTCTTTTACATGTTCAATTTCATCATCTACGAACATTATTCCGCTACCCAAGATTATAAAACTGATAATAAGTCCGAAAAAAATAATTCCATAATTCTTATCTTCTTGCAATAAACGTGTTTTGACAAACTTGGGATAAAGCGACTTGCGGAAGCGACTTCGCTGTCTGGCAGTTTCAAAGGTTTTGACTTGAAGTATGTTTGACTTAAGCAAGTCTAAGTGATTGTTTATATCAAAATATACAAGTGCATACTCCCCTTCTATTTGCTCAAGGTCTAAATTACAAGCATAAAAATCGGTGCTAAATTTCAGTCTCTTAACTTCCGTATTTGAAACCGCAAGATTCGTTTCTTTTCCAAATTTAATTATGCCCAACAAATCATTATACCTATTCCTAATTTTAACGCTGCGCCATTGATACCAGCTATAAGGAAAATAAAATGATATGTTTAAGGTTGCCATTTATGCTCATTACTTTTCGATGAATCAACTTCTAAACAGTTTTAAGTTATTTGATAATCCAAAATATCAGAATTCACTATCAGTGCCAACTTGTTATCTTTTCAAATTGTTTAATCTTTTCTATAAATTTTACTCGATTCAAAAACGTGGGTAAGAATCGCTTTATCTTGATCGGTTAATTTAACCTCTCTTCTGGCCATTACTTGTTCAGCAACTTCAAAAGCCTTATCAATTCGGTAGGTAATCATTTTATTTCCACCCCAAGAAAAACTGGGTACAAAATTTCTTGGAAATCCCGCTCCATAAATATTGGCGCTTACCCCGATTACTGTTCCGGTATTAAACATGGTATTGATACCGCACTTAGTGTGATCTCCCATCATCAAACCACAAAACTGCAAACCTGTTGGTAAAAAACTCTCCTCTTGATAATCCCATAACTTCACTTCAGCATAGTTGTTTTTCAAATTGGAATTGTTACTATCTGCCCCGATATTGCACCATTCGCCTAAAACAGAATTTCCTAAAAACCCTTCGTGACCTTTATTGGAATAGCCGAAAACAATTGAATTATTGATCTCTCCTCCCACTTTACTATGCGGACCTATGGTAGTTGCACCATATATTTTAGCTCCCATATTTAAATAAGAATGTTCACACAAAGCGAAAGGTCCTCTCACTAAAGCACCTTCCATCACCTCAGCTTCTTTCCCGATATAAATCGGACCGTTTTCAGCATTTAAACTACAATTTTGGAGTTTTGCGCCTTCTTCAATAAAGATGCTTTTCTTATTGACAACAAATACCGATTCGGAAATCGCTGCAGATTTTCTATTTTTTGTAAGGGTTTCAAAATCCCGAGAAAGTGCTATTGAATTTTTCGAGAAAATATCATAACTATGTCTGATGTGCAGCGGACGCTCTTTCGCTTTAAAACTTTTTAATCCTTTAACATTTGGACTTGATTGAGCTGTCAACACAGCGATTGGTTCATTTTCCCAAACCAGTTGTTCGCCTATATTTAACGAACGAATTTGCTTGATTAAATTTATCTCCGGCAAGTAAGCAGGATTAACAAATAAATTCTGCGTTTCGAGATTTTCCGGCCATTTTTCGGCCAAATAATCTTCTGTAAGTGTAGAAGTCTTACAATTTAAAAACCGTTCCCATTTTTCACGCAAAGTCATAATGCCAATTCTAATTTCAGCAACAGGTCGTGTATAGGTAAAAGGCAACAGCGTATTTCGCTCGGGACCGTCAAAAAGAATAGTATTCATCGTTGGAAGTATTTTAGCAAATTTACTAAAATTTTGAATGCTTCATTAATTTCTAAATTAGGAATTTTCAAAATATCAATCTAAATTCAAAACTTGGTTCTACTGTTATTTTAATGGGATATCTATGTTTTAGTTTTAAAAACCACTCAAATTCTCATCATATCGAGTGCTTTTTCTTGAGACACGAAAGAAAAATGTACCTGTACTGAGTCTTGGCGAAGTATCGAGAAGTTTTCATTTCAATACATCTCTCGATACAATTTTTTTCTGCGCTGGGGCGCATCAGAAAATCACTCGAGATCACATTAATTACTATCATATATTTACCTGATAAACATCTAACCCACAGTTAATTACAAACTCACATCATCCACCCAAGGTTTTAAAAGTTTTTAGCATGTCTTGAACTGGCCACTATATATTGATTATAATAGCTGTAGTTTAAACTGGTTGTTATTTGCAATACACTCCTGATTTTCGGCCTTTTTTGCTCCCTTCAGTGTCCAGGGTCAACAAAAACGGCCGAAAATTTAATTATTTACCTCAGCCCTAAAGTTATATCGTTAAAAAACCAACATATAAGGATATAATTGAATTTCTATGCATAAAAATCAGAATATACACTATATATTTTCACTCATAGATTCAGACAATCACCGCAAAAATAAACTAAGACCATTATAATTTAAAAATTTCCCATTAAATTCGTGGTGGAATTACAAAACCAATTAAGATTAAGAAATTCCGCTGATTATTCAGGGTAAATTATTATTTTTGGTCAGATGAAAACTTATAATACCAATCAAACAAATGTCTTTGAAATCTTGTGCAAAACGATTTCAGAAGGGGTTATTATTGTAAATAAAACCCTTGGCATTGTGACTTCCAATGAAGCTGTAGAAGATATTTTTGGATATAACAAAGAAGAATTGGTCGGTCAAAGTTTTAAATTATTATTTCCTAAAAAATACCAATCTCAGCTTCATCAATCCTTCAACAACTATTTCACCTTTACAACTTCGGAAAATATAAGTCACCGTAAAGATATCAAGGGAATTAAAAAAGATGGCAGCATTTTTCCTGTCGATGTCAGTATGAATTCGTTTGAGTTCGACGAGCAAAGGCTGGTTTTATTTTTGATTACCGACAATAGTTTGGCGCTAAAGCAACAACAGGAAATCATAGAGCTCAATCAGCGACTCGGTAAAATGGTAGATGAACGAACTTTGAAATTGCGTCAAACCATTGTGGAGTTAAAAGATGAAATAAGCCGACGTAAAGAAGCTGAATCTAAAACCAAAGCTGCATTGGATAAAGAAAGGGAACTCAACGAATTAAAGACAAAATTTTTATCCTTGGTTTCTCATGAGTTTAAAACTCCGCTAAGTGTTATTTTGAGTTCTGCTTCCTTAGCCGAAAAATATACCAAGCCGCAACAACAAGAAAAACGAGAGAAACACTTTAATAATATTAAGCTGAAAGTCAAATCGCTCAACAATATATTAAATGATTTTTTATCTATAGAACGCCTTCAAACGGAGAAGGACACTTATCGTCTTGAAGATTTCCCATTGAGTCGGGTTGTCAACAATGTTGTTTATGATGCCAATATGTTATCTAAAGAAGGGCAGAAAATACATTATCCTGAAAACATTGATAAAGTTTTGATACATTATGACGAGCAAATTTTAGAACTTACCTTGACAAACCTCATCAATAATGCTATTAAATATTCGCCTGAAGATTCAAATATCGATATCACGGTAAATATCAAAAAGGATAAATTAAATATCAGTGTGGCAGATGAAGGGATGGGAATTCCGGAAAAGGAGCAAAAGTTCATTTTTGATCCTTATTTTCGCGCCGAAAATGTGTTGCACAAAGCAGGAACCGGAATAGGTTTAAACATGGTAAAAGGACATTTAGAAAAATTAAATAGCACTGTAAGATTTACGAGCAAAGAAGGTCAGGGCAGCACTTTCACCATCAGCATTCCTTATAAAAATAAAAGATAAAATGAAAAAATTACTCATTATAGAAGATGACGAAATTTTAAAAGACAATACCGCAGAGCTTTTAGAATTGTCCGGTTATGAAGTGATAACAGCTTCTAACGGAAAAACCGGAATAGAGCAGGCCAAAGCGCATAATCCTGATTTAATCATCTGTGATATTATGATGCCAAAAATGGATGGTTATGAAGTTTTGGAAAGTTTAACTGCTAATGAAGACACTCGATATATTCCTTTTATTTTCCTCACTGCCAAAACCGAGCACAAGGAAGTCAGGAAAGGAATGGATATGGGAGCAGACGATTATTTGACCAAACCTTTTGATGAAAGCGATTTGCTCAATGCTATTGAAAGCCGTCTTGACAAAGCAGCTGTTTTCCTAAAACGCAAACCTGAATTTTCTGAAGTTGATCAAAAAGAAAATAATGCGGATTTTAAGGATTTAGATCAATTGAAAAACTTCTTTTATAAAGAAGGGAGAATCCAAAAATTTGATAAAGAGGAAGATATTTATCAAAAGGGAAATCGTTCTAACCACATATTTTTAATTATCAGCGGATTGGTAAAAACGCACACTATAGATATCAATGGAAAAGAATTAATCACCGGCTTGTATAAACCGGAGGATTTCTTGGGGTTTACCTCTTTTGAAAACAACATTCCTTTTACAGAAACAGCAACTGCTTTAGAAAAAACCGAATTAGTCAGTCTTTCCAAAGAATACTTAAAAGATATTTTACAAGAGAACCGACAAGTATCTTTGGAATTGATGAATATTCTTACCGATAATTTATCGGAAATTAAAAATCAACTTATGCGTATGGCCTATAGTTCGGTTCGCAAAAAAACTGCTTCTACCATTATCAGATTTGCTGAATTGATGGATAAAAACCCCGAAATGGCGATTAGAATCTCTCGTAATGACTTGGCTGCTAATGCAGGTATTGCCCCCGAGAGTTTGATACGTACGCTCTCGGATTTCAGGAAAAATAAACTTATTGCTGTTGAAGGAAGAACAATACGAATTTTAGACTTAGAAGCTTTACAAGAAATGAATTAATCGAAAAGAGATATAAAACAACACGATTTTATAAGAAAAAACAATAAAAAGCAATATAAGTAGAGTCTATTGACTTTTATCATATTTTAATATAAGTACTCGAGGTATTTTCGCATCAGTTTGCAGACCGCTATGAAAAACATATTAATTCCCACAGATTTTTCAATCAACGCAAGAAATGCACTTCAATATGCACTTTCCTATTTTGGAGATATTGCAGTTAATTTCTATATCCTTCATGTTGATAATGCCGATATAAGCAAAATTAAATCAGAGGACGGTTTTCTACTAACTTTAGATAAAGACAAACAGACATCAACCAAGAAGTTATTGCAAAAAGAAGTTGATTTCTGTAAGAAAAGCTCTGAAAATCCCACTCATAATTTTGTACCCCTCTTCTCCGATCAATCTCTGGTTGAAGCGGTTAGAGAGTGTATTTCAAAAAAAGAAATAGAATATATTGTAATGGGAACCCGTGGTGCTTCAAAAACGCTTGACAATAAAATTGGTAGTTTTACCTATGAGATTATTTCTAAGGTGAAATGCCCTACCATTATTGTGCCTTCGCAAGCAATTTATTATAATTTTAAAAATATCGCTTTACTTACGGATTACAATAACTGGGATAAAAATAAGATGTTTGTCAACCTATATGAAACGCTAATCTTTAAAAAAGTTAATTTACAAATCCTGCAGATTCACAACAAGCATCACGGTTGGACACATCTTCAGGCAGATACTAAAGATTTTTTAATCGATTTGCTCAGGAGAGTAGATTATAAATTGTATTCTTTAACCAATGAAGATATCGATTTGAATATTCAATACTATATCACCAAACTCGATATCGATATGGTAGCTTTGGTCGGACGCAACATCAATTTTGTGCAACAACTATTATTCCAACCTAAGCCGGAAGACATTACTTATCGCTTAAAAGTACCTTTTTTAATTCTTCATGATTAAATTTTTGTTATCTTTTCGCCTTGAAAACTGATAAGCTGATTTTTTTCCTTATCATTGTACTTTAGATATCAGTCTTCATCCTTCCTCCAATAGATAAATAAATTCATTATTGAATTTCATCTTTATCAAATTCATCAAACATTACAGATTGAAATAAAAATTATTCAATCTTCTTTATATTATTAAAAAAATAAATGTCGAAGAACAAAAAACATAAATCACAAAAACCCAAAACCCCTCAGAAACCTGAGAATTATACCAGTCGGATTCTTTCCATTTTGCGAAAAAATCCTGATAAAGCATTAAATTACAAACAAATATCTGCTCGAATTGGTGTAAAAGATCCCAATGCACGCAAGCAAATCAAAAAAAACCTCGACCAGCTGGTCAGTAAAAGCAAAATAGATCCGGTAAAACGCGGCAAATACAAAATCACAGAAAGCGCAGAATATGTAGAAGGCGTTTTAGATATGGCTTCTTCAGGAGTTGGTTATGTGATTGTAGAAGGATTGGAGCAGGACATCTTTATCCCGCATAAAAAATTAAATCATGCTCTTCACGGAGATTTGGTAGAAGTATATCTATTTGGCAATTCTCGAAAAAAACAACCCGAAGGAGAAGTAGTGAATATCATTCACAGACGAACTTCCGTTTTTGTAGGAATTATACGTCTTCAGGCTACTTTTGGGTTTGTAGAGATGAGAGATCCTAAAATGTACACCGATATTTTCATCCCTCGAAATAAAGTAAAAAGAGCAAAAGACGGGGAGGTAGTTCAGGTGGAAATAGAAAAATGGCCTGATAAAGAGGATTCTCCGGAAGGGAAAATATTGAAAGTCCTTGGAAAACCCGGAGAACATGAAACCGAAATGCAGTCTATTTTAGCTTCAAGTGGATTAGCAAACCGTGATTTCCCAAAGAAAGTACAAAAATATGCTGATGATATAGACACTTCCATCCGCAAAGAGGAAATCAAAAAGCGAAGAGACATGCGTGAAGAATTAACTTTTACCATTGATCCGCACGACGCTAAAGACTTTGATGATGCGTTGAGTTTTAAAAATCTAAAAAATGGAAATTATGAACTGGGCATTCACATTGCTGATGTTTCGCACTATGTTAAACCCGGAAGTGTTTTGGATGAAGAAGCTTTAAACCGTGGTACTTCAATTTATTTAGTAGATCGAACCGTTCCTATGCTTCCTGAAGTTCTCTCCAACAAGGCTTGCTCTCTGCGTCCAAATGAAGATAAGTACACTTTTTCGGCGGTTTTTGAATTAGACAAAAAAGCCAAGGTTGTCAAACAGTGGTTTGGAAGAACGGTAACCCAAAGCGATGCGCGTTTTAGTTACGAAGAAGCACAGCATATTATCGAAACAGGAAAGACGGAGATTCCTAAAGAAGTTGCGATGTCTGGCAAAGCTTATAATGCACCTCAACGAATAGGAAAAGCCATTACTGAGATGAATGAATTAGCAAAAATCTTACGTTCCAACAGAATGCTTCACGGCGCGATTAGCTTTGATACAACAGAAGTGAAATTCCATTTAGACAAGCATAAAGAACCGACAGGAATTTATTTCAAAACTCAGAAAGAAGCCAATCATCTTATCGAGGAGTTTATGTTGTTGGCCAATAGAAGAGTTGCCGAGTTTATCGGAAAACAAAAAAAGAAGAAAACTTTTGTGTATAGATGTCACGACGAACCCGATGGTGAAAAACTTGCCGATTTAAAAGGACTGGTAAAACAATTTGGATACAACTTGGATTTGAAAAACAAGAAAAGCATTACCAAATCCCTTAATAATCTACTCAGTGGAGTTTCAGGCACAAAAGAAGAAAATCTCGTCAGTACGGTTACTATTCGCACCATGAGCAAAGCTTATTACAGCACCAATAACATTGGACACTACGGATTAGCATTCGATTTTTATTCGCATTTCACTTCTCCGATTCGCCGCTATCCCGATATTATCGCACATCGTTTATTGCAACGTTATTTGGACAATCAACCTTCAGTCTCTGCTGAAGAATATGAAGATATGTGTAAACACTGCAGCGAAACCGAACGATTTGCCATAGATGCCGAGCGAGATTCGATCAAATACATGCAAGTCAAATACATGCAACAATTTAAAAACAAAACATTTTTAGGCGTTATTTCCGGGGTTACCGATTTTGGTATTTTCATAGAAATTATCGAAAACAAATGTGAAGGAATGGTTCGACTCAGTGCTATTGAAGAAGATCGTTTCGATTATGTTCAAGAAAAATATGCCATCATCGGCAGACGAACCAAAAAAAGATATCAACTTGGAGACGAGGTTTTTGTAAAAGTAAAAGATACCGATTTGGTTAAAAGAAATCTGGATTTTGAATTGCTGGGAACTAAAGCTGAAATGGAGCAGAAAGTGAGGCAGTAAACGAGTTAAGTGCTGAACAGTAAAGAAGTGAACTTGTGAACTTGTGAACTTGTGAACTTGTGAACTTGTGAACCTGTGAACGAGTGAAGAAGTAAACTTGTAAAGAGGTAAATGAGTAAAACTGTGAAGAATTAGTTTTAGTTTATTCGGCGAGGAATACTTCGGATAAAATAAGATAATAAGGTTTAGATTATCGTTCGACTTATGAGGGTTATGAAGCTAATAAGGTTTATAAACTTTAACCCCCCGCTGTTGTCACGCAGAGGAAAGCATCAATCTTATTTACAACATATTAAAAGAAAAAATCAAAGCTCTCCTCCTTAAAAAAGGAGGTAAAAAACCCTTAAAACGCCATTTTTCGGACTTTGGAGGTGGTTGTAACTTTTAAACCGAGCTTGTTTTTAATCGGGATTATAAAATAAAAACGACCTTAGTTAAAAAAAACTTTTCTTAAGCTGCTTTAACTCGGAATTGTCGAAACTCCTTCGTGTTTCACTGTAAAAAACGTTGCGTTCCTAAGTGCAACCTGCAAAATTCTATAATTTTTAAAGTGCTAAAATTAAAATTCCTTCGAAGGATGAGGAATAGGATAAGCTAATCAAACTTGAATTATTGTTGATAATTATTTGAGAATTAAATCCAATCAAGGAAATCCTTTTTAGACAAACCAAGTTGTTTCAAACCGTTTTTAATTATAAATTCTGGAACAGGATCAACGTGAGTCTGAACTGTAATTGGCCGTAATAAATCTTTCCGCGTCCAATGCCCATGTCCTCCTCTTTTTCTATTACACTTACATCCTTGATCTTTTAAAAAATCTCGGTATAATTTTAAAGGAACATTTCTAAGATGCTTTGTGGAAATAAATACATAAAATCAAAAGGTGAATTCTACATCTTCTCTCGAAACCTTATAATCCTTATTATTTACGATATCATTATAGAGTGAATTAGTATGAACTAAATCGGAGTCTTTAGGCGGACTAAACTTTGGTTTTTTCTTAGAACCTCTAATTGACCAACCTAAATTCTTTAAAACTTTATCAGTTGTTTTTTTATTATTAGTATATCTAAAAAACTCGTGAAGAGCTTCCGAAAAAGATTCTTTAGCCTCTTCTTTACTATATCCATATCCACTTAAATCTAAAGCTGGAGAATAAATTATAGTAACATCATCTTCTTGAAATTCAATTAATGACAAACCAACATGGTATTTGCCATTATCGAACCCTAAATCTGCTCTGACGTGTAAATTTGACATGTGAAATTTTTCAGTTTAAGATACAAAGATAAGAAAATTAAAAAATCCTTGTCAATACCGTCTATAAAAAAACAGATAGGTGCACTAAATTTTATTTAATTAAATGCGATATCTTAATTGAAAAATAATTCATTATTTACACGATAATCTCAAGACTACAAAAACCAAAACGGTCAACGCTATTTAAGGAAGCTCAAAATTCCTAATTCCTACCTCCTACTTCCTAAACCCTACTCACCGTTTTCAATCCTTCACCAATTTTCCGATTTTCACTTGTTTTCCCTCTTGACTGAGTTGATACAAGTAAATCCCATCAGAAAGTTGTGACACATTCACTTGTTTGGTTCCTTCATTTATTTTTTGGCTCGATAACACTTTCCCAGAAAGATCATAGATTTCTATTTCCATCGGTTCAGAGAGGTCTTCAATATGAAGAAAGTCCTTAACCGGATTGGGGAAAACTGTCAAATTTGATTTCTGTTGATCGTCAACCGACATAGTAGGGACGTTTTGGTAATAAATATTACTATTATCTTGTGTGCTAATAACCAAGCTCTTATCATCGTTATCTGCAATGATCACATAATCAAACTCTTCATGAAGATTATCCCAAAAAACATCAAAATACATTACCTTATAACTATTGTTCTCCGGATCATCACATTCGGCCAGCGGGATGACAAAATCCTCGAGTACAAAAGAGGTATCTGTTGTAAAAGTCAATTCACCTGAAGCACCAAAACAATAATCTAAATAGAACCCTATTTGATCTCCTATTTGTTCTGGAGTTAAAGTAGTATACTCTGTTTCTTCGTTAGACTCAAAAGGATAAACCGTCCCGTCTATTTCTATTTTAGAAAGATACCAAGTATTTTCAAGAAATTCTTCTTGTGGATTGTCCACTTCTTGTGAATTAGCAATTGAAAACCCACAAAAAAGCATCCCGCATATAATAATTTTCAATATTCTTTTCATTTTCATTATTTTTTTTAATTAAATATTTAGCTTTCAATAATTGATCCTGTAATGAAAAAACCCCCTCCCTACTTAAACCCTAACAAGTTTGATTTTAAACCGCTCTTCTGTTGTCACGCAGAGGAAAGCATCAATCTTATTTACAACATATTAAAAGAAAAAATCAAAGCTCTCCTCCTTAAAAAAGGAGGAGAAAAATCCTTAAAACGCAGTTTTAGGGATTTTGGAGGTGGTTGTAACTTTTGAACCGAGCTTGTTTTTAATCGGAATCACAAAATCAAAACGATCAACTCTATATAGGAAAGCTCAGTTCACAGCTTACAATTCACCACTTACAATTTTCAATTCTTCATTAGCTTTCCTGTTTTTACCGTTTTCCCATTTTGACTTAATCCATAAAAATACATTCCTGCGGAAAGCTGAGAAACATCAACTTGCCTGATAGCTTCATTTACTTCTTGGCTCAACATCACTTTTCCAGAAAGATCATAGATTTCTATTTGTACGGGATTGGTGAGATTTTCTATATAAAGAAAATCATCGGTTGGATTGGGATAAAGCGTCAAATTGGATATCTGATGATCTTCAACCGACAGATAAGGAACATTCTGAAAATGTGCTTCATACCCATTGTCATTAATAACAATTAATTCTCGGTGTTCCTCCAACTGATTAATCGTATAATAAAAATGAAAAGGAAAGACATAATCATGACCTAAATATGAATCACTATTCATCCAAAATTCGTCAAAATATATATAATGATAATCAATATTCTCAGACATCTCACAATACCAATAATCATCCATCAAATAAACAAAAGGTCGAAAATAAAATTCATTTTCTCCCTCAAAAAGTATTGCGGAGCTTCCCCATTCACAATAAAGAACTCCGGCAGAAACTACATTATAATCTGGAGGGTTGGAAAATGGCTCCACATCAAATAAACTTTGATTTACCTCCTCGTTAGGAGTAAACGGCATTTCTTCTTCATCAATTATCATCTTTGTCAAATACCACGTTTGACCGGTTAAGACTTCTGGTGGATTTTCGACTTCCTGGGCATTCACAAAGTTGAAAGAATTAAAGCACAAAACAAACCCTATTAAAAAGTAAAGTAGCGTTTTCATGAAGTTTGGTTTTTATTAGCTCTATTGACGGTTTAGTATCATCGAATACAACTTTAAGAATTGCTTTCAATATAGTTCAAATTAACTGTAATAACCAAAATTATGTTAACAGATTTCGGATTTAATTATTGAAAAATATGGTTAGACTAAGATCAGCCTTCTTTGTTTCTGTACAAACAACAGTATCAAGCTACTTGATTTGTAAAATTCAATTATCTTTGTGTTTATTCAAAAAAAAACACCCTAACTATGAGAAAACATCTTTTATTTCTTCTTTTAATCTTCTTTTCCCTTTCCATTTTTGCTCAGGATCAAGAGCAGATGGTTCAAAACATTTTAAAGGAAGTGGAGCAACATTCGGATACGCATTTAAAATTAAATGCGCACGAACTTTTTGACCTGATCGGTCCGCGACTAGTTGGAACTCCAAAAATGAAAGAAGCCAATGATTGGGCGGTAGAAAAATATAAAAGTTACGGCATTGAAGCAGAAAACCAAAAATGGGGCGAATGGCGCGCTTGGGAGCGAGGAATCACTCATATCGATATGATTTCTCCTTGGGTTAAAACTTTAGCCGGAACGCAGTTGGCATGGAATCCCGGAACTTCTAAAAAAGGCGTAAAAGCTGATGTAGTCATTCTTCCGGATAACATTAAAGATTCGATTTCTTTCCAAAAATGGTTACCCAATGTGAAAGGTAAATTTGTCATGATCGACATCAAACAACCTACCGGACGACCGGATTACGATTGGGAAAAATGGGCTACGCCGGAGTCCTTTGAAAAGATGAAGAAAGAACGCAAAGCGCTCAATAAAGCTTGGGCGGAAAATCTGCGCAAAACCGGTTTGGTAAAAAGCCCCGGATTAAGAGGAATGACCAAAATGATTGAAGCTTTAGAAGAAGCTGGTGCCGCAGGAATTCTCAAAAATTATTGGTCCAATGGATTTGGAACAGACAAGATATTTTGGGCCGAAACCAAAAATATTCCAACTGTTGATATCGAATTAGAAGATTATACCATGCTTTATCGAATGGTAGAAAACGGTACAACCCCCAAACTTCACATTGTTGCACAGTCAAAAGATTTAGGTACTGCGCCAACATTTAATACGGTAGCAAAAATCGAAGGTTCTGAAAAACCGGATGAAATCGTTTTGCTTTCTGCACACTTCGATTCTTGGGATGGCGGAACCGGAGCAACAGACAATGGAACCGGAACTTTATTGATGATGGAAGTTATGCGAATCCTGAAAAAATATTATCCCAATCCAAAGCGGACGATAATGGTTGGGCACTGGGGAAGTGAAGAGCAAGGCTTAAACGGATCTGCTGCTTTTGTAGAAGATCACCCGGAAATTGTCGATAATTTACAAGTCGTTTTTAATCAAGACAACGGAACCGGTCGTGTGAAAAACATCAGCGGATCAGGATTTTTGAATTCCTATAATTATATTTCGAGATGGTTGGAGGCTGTTCCGGATACCGTCAGTTCAATTGACACCCATTTCCCCGGAAATCCTGCCCGCGGTGGAACTGACCACGCATCATTTGTCAGAGCCGGTGCACCTGCTTTTAATTTGAGTTCGTTGAGCTGGAGTTATTGGAATTACACGTGGCACACCAACAGAGATACTTATGACAAAATTGTTTGGGATGACTTAAAAAACAATGTCATCTTGACCACTGTTTTGGCTTATATGGCTTCTGAAGATCCGGAAACGACTTCGAGAGAAAAAATCGTTCTTCCCATCGATAAAGAAACCGGGGAGCCACAAGAATGGCCGGATAAGATTAAACCGGAACGAAACGGAAAAGGCGGAAGTTAGTAGGAAATAAGTTCATTAAAGACCTTCTTATAAAACAGCGCAAATTCGGTTGAGTTTGCGCTGTTTTGTTTTTTATGGGATTAGTAAATGACAAAGTCGAAGTGTTCTCGCCTACTTCAAGTCTAAAAGTCCAAATGTTTCTGTGTATGGAAAATCAATACTAATTATATCGAATTTAGGGTTAGTTCCTTCTTTTAATAAAGCCAAAGTCTTTTTTGAACGAACGTCAGAGGTTACAAAATGGGTAATTGTTTTATCCAAATCACATTGAGCAAAAAGTTTTGAGTCATTAGGAATTATCGCTCGAGGTGAAAGTTGTTCCCGATTGATTTTATTTTTAGTAAAAATTATTTTGGCAAATTCACCAGTCCTTTCTGCATCTTTCAGATTAAATGGAATAATTTGTATGTTTTTCAAGGGTAAATCGTCAAGGTTTCCAAGCACGCAATATTCAGCAATAGTAATTGTAGAAACTTTCAGCGTGATATCATTTCCTAAGAAGTACTTAAAATAATCTACTGCATTTGAATGAAGGGGGTCTTCATCATTAAGAAGTCGAAGCCAGTCTTTCTAATTTTTTACCAATTTAACCTTATCCAGAATTCTATTCTCTGTTCCAAATATTTCTATAAAATAAATCCCTTTTGACAAAGAGGAGATATCGTAAGAAATAGATTGTCCAATCTTTTGATATTTTTGGGCTTCAATTATTCCACCTGTCATTGAGTATATTTTTATTTTTTCAATGTTCTGGTCTGATTTTATTTGAATTACATTATGGGCAGGGTTTGGATAAACTAATATTTTATTTTGATTATGCTCTGGTATTGACATCGTGTTGTATTCAAGGCTCAAATTATCTAAATATAAATAGTTATTTTCATTCGTGTTGTCAGATGGACCTTGAAAAAAACTTGTCCTAAACATAATTTGAATGGAATCGGGAATTTGTTGCATATCCAAATAATCAAAGTCGATTTCAAATTCAGAATATTGATAAATTTCTCCAAGGTTTTTATGAGCGAAGGCTATAGTATCTCTTTGATTAGTTACATTATTATACTTTGACAATGATATTTGAACAAATGCTGAATCTGGCACATTAAATTGAATATTAGGGTTTTCAAATTTGTAAAAACCTTTTAGTTTATCAGGTTTAGTAGAAATACTGTCACCCGAACTATATTGTTCTCCGTAGAAAAATTCTTCATTTGATTGAACAAAGTACCAGCTCCATATTTTTACGGCATAATTTCCGCTATAACTATCAGTTGTCATTTCCGTACCATAACCCGATGAATAGCCAAAATTCCAGTTAACAGGCTTTTGTATAATGGTACTAACGGGAGTAGTAACCGTGTGGATATCTTCAAAGTCTCCATTAATCAATTGAGCGTTTGTTATTGTCGGTAATATGATTAAAGCTACGAGTACAAGATTTTTCATAGTATTTGTTTTAAATCGGTTAAAACTTTTATCTAATAATACACTATTCATCATATCCGCCTCTTAGATCTGTCAACCACTCCTCCGAATTAATGTCTTTCCAGCTTTTTTTGGCTTTTTTAATCAATGAATTCAGGTATTCACTATCAAATTTTGGCTGATAATCAATCAATTCTACAAGAGACAGGGATTTTGTATCGATTTCGCCCGTTTCAACATTTTGTTTTCCTCGCGCTCTGACACCAAACTTTTTATAAAGTAAGTTTTCCTCTCTTGTCTTTAAAAATTCCTCACCTGTTTCAATTGACAAGTATCCGTGATCTTGTGTATCCAAATGGATATTAGCTTTACTTTTCCCTCCGGCATCTTTTAAAATTCCGTAAAAATAAAACTCTGCATCAGCCCAAATATTTTCTGTTCTAAAATATTTAGTCGAAGGATTTATCTTTAATTCAACATCTTCTCTGAGAGAGGTTTTTATTTGAAACTCATAATTTTTCTGACGAGATAAATCTTGAATATTTTCAAATGCTCGCGCTGTTTTTAATTCTAAAAAATCTATAGAACTATTTGTTTGCACTTGATTTAACAAAGCACTAAATCCGATTACTGTTTGAATGTTTGTTTTAAATAAATGTCTTACAGATCCTTCTTGAATGTCATACGTGATAATAGGCCTATCCTTTTTCTTGTTGGGGTACAGCATATCCTCTACATTTTGCAAAATTGCTGCAATATGTTTGATGTCATAGTTATCAGGACTTATTTTTTGATTTCCCAACCTCCCTATAACTCGAATTTCTATGTCGCCTATTTTCTCCACAATTCAAAGATACAATTATTTTGATTTAAGTGAATTGTGTTTTGCACGCGTGTTTTTACGATAGCTTCTTAGTTTAGTGTAGCAAAACCAAATATGCTTTACGAGTATATATTATAGATGAAAGCAAATCCTCAAAATAGTGTTCTACTTTATAGTATGCGCAGAAAACAATGGTTGGTTTCTCTCTCTTATCATTGCACAGATTCGCACTTAGAAAGACTAATATATGGTGAAAACCCTGCAAGGGGCTCCAAGCCCTTGCAGGGTTCGCATTTTCACTTTCTTTTGACTCACAAACAGGTTCACTTGTTTACTGGTTCACTCCTTCACTTTAAAATTTGAAGCCAAGCCGGGACACGCCCAAATCATCATTAAAACAAATCATTCTCCGGAAAAACTCATTTTAAAACCGATTTATTACATTATTCTCTTTAAAGCACAGTATCTTTCATTTTATTTTTGTAATTTTATTATAATTATCGTTTTAATTCATTCTTCAATTTAAAAAGAAACGATTAATAGCGAGTAAACTTCACGCCTTACCCCAAATTTATGTTCATAAATTTAGGTGTTGAAAAATACTGAAAACAGTAAACAAATCAACATTTAAAAATAATCATCATGAAACAGTTTTTTAGACAAATCACAGGGGTAATCACAATTTTAATATTCATAGCGGCTTGTTCCTCCCCAAAAGAAAAGAACAAGAAAGATGATATCGGCGAACCGAATAATACTATTTTACAAGCCGGCTTGCTGGAATCAGGAAAATCGTATAGCATGAAAATAGATACCATTGGTGATGTGGATTGGTTTGCCGTGCCAGTAAGTGGACCCGGTTATCTCAATTTAAGCACCAAAAACATTCCTGAGAATTTACAATTGGTGGTGCGATTTGCGAAAAAACAAGAATGGGAACAGCAAAAAGAAAAATGGATTTCGGGCGAGATGGATTTTCCCGCCACTATTCCAATTGAAAAAGCCGATACGATATATTTTGTTTTTAAAGATAAATACAACAATAATGCTGCTGAAGAAAGTATTGAGTTTAAAGCGGATTTCATCGAAGAGTTTGATGAATACGAGTCCAACAATATTGCAGATAGTGCTAAAGCAGTAGCGACTGGAGAGTCAATTAAGTCCTATTTTTATCCGCCTTCCGATGTCGATTGGTTTAAAACCGAAGTCGATACTTCGGGATATTTAATGATTCAAGCCAGAAGTATTCCTGAAAATATCAAAGCGGAAGCGCGGTTTGCTAAAAAGTCCGATGATTTTAGCAAAGCAGAATATATTTCAGGCGGAATGGGTTTACCGGCAGCTATACAAGTGACCGAACCGGGCGAGTATTTCTTCTATTTAAAAGACAGATACAATTCCAATATGTCCAGAGACAAGGCGGAATGGAAAATTGATTTTATCAGTGAAATCGACTCTACCGAGCCCAACAACAGCTTTGATGAGGCCTATCAATTGGCGGTAAATGACACGGTTAAAACCGCTATTTTCCCAAAAGGCGATCAGGATTATTTTATGTTCACCCCCAAAATAAGTGGAGAACTTCGATTGGCAGCTAAACATTCTAAAGATTTAAGACCGGAAATACAGCTATATGAAGAGAAAGATTTTGAGCCTCAACCCATCGATAACTGGCAAAGTCTCCCGACCAATATTGAAGTCGAGGCCGAGCAGAAATACTACATCCGATTACATACCAAACACGATAATGCTTATTCTAAAGAACCGGTGTTGTTTATGATTATTCAATTAGAGGGGCAAGCTAATCTTCAGGAAAATGGGGAAGAGAAGGAAGAATGATTTATTCGTGTATTCGTGGCAAGAATGAAGATAGTTCTCTCTTTGAATTGAAATGTCGGTCCGATTAAAAAGTCCCATCCCCGGCCCTTCCCGGGAGGGAAGGGAGGTTGTTTATCAATTTAATCATATTTGTTTTTAGAGAGGATGATTTTTGGCTTTAAACATGAACCCTCCCCAACCCTTCCTCCTCCATAGGCGGACACAGTAATGGAAGGGGGTTTGATTTCTACTTTGATTTAAAATTATTCTTGGGAAAAATTATTCGTGCATTCGTGGCAAAAATGAAGTCGTTTAGCTTTTTAAAATGGAATCTCGATCCGATCGTAAAGTCCCATCCCCAACCCTTCCCGGAGGGAAGGGGGTTTGTTTACTTTTTTTTAATTGCGGATTGATTTTAGACAGAGTTACTATTCTTAAGAAAGCTTCTTGTGCATTCGTGGCATAAAAATGCGTAATGCTCAATTATGATATCATTAAAAAACCTGACTTAAATCATTTTTTAGTTTGGAGAAAAAGGGCAATTTCGCATCGGTGAAAAATATCTTTTGTGCAGATGTCGAATTGTTTTCATTGTGGAGATCCGTGTTTGGATCATGAGATAAAAAAAGATGACAAGGTTTTCTGTTGTCACGGCTGTAAAACTGTGTTCGAAATCCTTCATGAAAATGACTTGGGGTTTTACTACGATTTAGAAAAAAATCCGGGGATTACGCCTGAAGAGATTGAAGGGAAGTTCGACTTTTTGGACAATGCGGAAATCAGTGAAAAATTGCTCGAGTTTAACGATGGCAATACCGCGGTTATCTCCTTCTCT
>DATGSA010000259.1:0-8335 GCA_035303085.1 Flavobacteriaceae bacterium | reverse complement strand
TGTTGTTTGTGAATTTTGGGGGGATGGTCGATGGCACATTGGCATTTAACTTTTCTAATATTCCTAATTTTCCAAGTTTCCAACATACTTATGGCCAATTTTTTGTCTCTGCAATTTTGGGAATAATTTTATTTGCCTATGTGTTTACTTTGCCGGAGGTGCCCGTCAATCAAAAAGGGGAAAAACGCACACTTTATGATGCTTTAGGATTAAAGGCTTTCAGCTTATTTAAAAATAAAAAAATGGCGATTTTCTTTATTTTTTCTATGTTCTTAGGAGTTTCCCTTCAGATTACCAATGGATACGCCAATCCGTTTATCGATGATTTTAAGAATATTCCGGAATATGCAAATTCCTGGGGTGCCAATAATGCGAATGCCTTGATTTCATTGTCTCAAGTTTCTGAAACCCTGTGTATCTTGCTGATTCCTTTTGTGTTGAGAAGATTTGGAATTAAAAAGGTGATGTTGATGTCCATGGTAGCTTGGATTTTACGATTTGCATTATTCGGACTGGGCAATCCGGGAGAAGGAGTTTGGATGTTTGTGTTGTCAATGCTTGTTTACGGAGTAGCTTTTGACTTTTTTAATGTGTCGGGCTCGTTATTTGTCGATATGGAAACCGATAAGAAAATCCGCTCCAGCGCACAAGGTGTTTTTATGATGATGACCAATGGATTCGGCGCTACCATAGGAATGTTGGCAGCCGGAGCAGTGGTGAATTATTATGTTTTCCCTTTTGAAGATGACCCGGTTGCGCGTATTCAAGGTTGGGAAACTTCTTGGTTTATCTTTGCAGGCTACTCGCTTGTAATAACTATCCTATTTGCAATACTCTTTAAATATAAACATAAACCTATTAAGGAAGAGGATATTCCGGTTTAGTTGGCGAGCTGCGATCTGCGACTGGGCGAAGGGGTGATCTGCGACTGGGCGAAGGGGCCGAGCTGCGACTGGGCGAAGGGCGAGCTGCGACTGGGCGAAGGGGCGATCTGCGACTGGGCGAAGGGCGATCTGCGACTGGGCGAAGGGAAGAGGTGCGAGCTCAAAAACAAAACCCGAAACTCATTCGTAACTTTTTATTTTTTTCTTTAATCACAACAACTCACAACTTATAATCCAAGGCTCCACAAGTAAAATCGTTCTCAATTTTACCTATCTTTGCTATAAAATTTAAGACTTGAATATTCCTGCGGGTAAGAAAATATATTTTTCCAGTGATAACCATTTGGGTGCGCCAACTATGGACGCCAGTAAGCCAAGAGAAGCGAAGTTTGTACGCTGGCTGGATGATGTAAAAAAAGACGCGGCGGCTATTTTTCTTTTGGGGGATTTATTTGATTTTTGGTTCGAATATAAACAAGTGGTGCCAAAAGGATTTGTACGCGTTTTGGGAAAACTTGCAGAAATTAGCGATAGTGGAATTCCGATTTATTTCTTTGTCGGAAATCACGATTTGTGGATGGGAGATTATTTTGAAAAAGAGCTCAATATTCCCGTTTATCATAACACTAAAGTATTTACCTACAACGACAAAAAATTTTTTATCGGTCATGGAGATGGATTGGGGCCAAACGACAAGGGTTATAAACGGATGAAAAAAGTCTTTACCAACCCTGTGGCTAAATGGTTTTACAGATGGTTGCATCCCGATTTAGGCATGCGGTTAGGGCAATACATGTCGGTGAGTAATAAAGCGATCTCAGGAGAAGAGGATATTAAGTTTACCGGACCTGAAGATGAATGGCTTGTACACTACGCCAGAAGGAAGTTAGAGTCAGCACATTATGATTATTTTGTTTTTGGACACCGTCATCTGCCAATGGAGATTCAGGTGTCAGAAAACTCTACATACTTTAATATAGGCGAGTGGATTACTTATTTCACCTATGGTGTTTTTGATGGAGAGGATTTTGAACTGAAGGTTTTTGAAGATGGAAAACTTACAGAAGATGAAATCATCAAAATGTAAAAATCCTGATCTTAACAGCTGTTGGCGTTTTTGAAAAGGAGAAAGCTTGTTTTGAAACGAAAATTCCGCGTGAAGGATGGAAGCGGCATCCTTTTTTCTTTTATAAAAATATGTTTTAAGCTGTCAGAATTGTCTTTGATATCAGGTTGTTTTGAAGTGAATTGTATATAGAAAAAAGATATAGCGGACAGCCTGACGCTAAGGGTTTACTGAAAAGTTGTTTGGAACGATGAGGTGTTTTAAACCCTTAGCGGCACGCCCAAATAAAACTACAAATCTGCCATTAAAAAAAACCGACCTCCAGAGGAAATCGGTTTAGGTGTTGATTGTTTAGACCTAATGATTAAATGATAAGGTATATACTGTTTTTTGTTCTTAGAAACACAAAAAAACACCTCACTAAGGCATTAGATCTACAAAGGTGTTAAATAAATGAATTTTCGGCCGTTTTTGCTCCCTTTACCGTGTCCGCCTTGGGAGGAGGGCCCGGGGTAAACAAAAAAGGCCGAAAATCATGATTGTTTTGTAAATAACAGCTATTATAAACTACAGCCAATGATAACTAAAGCCGACTATGGCAATCAGTTTTCCATTAAAATTACTCCTTCACTTCTTTGACTAAGAAAATATACACCGGAAAGTGATCGCTATATCCGCCGGTGAATTGTCCGTCTGCATAAGAACGAAAAGGATAGCCTTTAAAACGACCTTTGGGATTGGTTAAGTAATTTGGATTATAAATGCCTGCCTTGTAGTATTGGTAGCCGTCATTTTTGTTTTTAAGCAAACCATCGGAGACCAAAATTTGATCGAAAAGATCCCAAGAATCGCGATAACCAAGAGTTCCTAATCCTTGTTTGGTTTGCATATATTCCATTGGATTGTAAATTTCTTTTGTTCTGACGTTGTTCTTATCGCCTTTGGCTTCCAATATGTTTTTAATGCTTGAGTTGGTAGGGCCGTCGTTCATATCTCCCATAATCACTATTTTAGCATAGGGATCGATATTGTGAAGAGAGTCAATCAATCTTTTGTTTACCGCTGCAGCTTTCTCGCGATTCCCTCTACTTTTTTTCTCTCCGCCATATCTGGAGGGCCAGTGATTGACCAGTACATAGATTTCATCGCCATCCAATTCGCCGTGAACTAAAAGCACATCTCGGGTAGGACGTCTTTCTTCAAGGTTATCTAAATTATAAATCACGGTTTCATGGGCAGCACTTGAAATCACCTTAAAAATTTTCTTTCGATATAAAAGCGCTACATCAATTCCTCGCGCATCGGGGGAGTCGTAATGAACAATCCCATACTTACCATTTTTAAGTTGGGGGTCATTTATTAAATCCTCCAAGACAGCACGGTTTTCAATTTCAGCAACACCTACAATGGCGGGCAAAGCCTTGGCCTCTTCCACTCCAATTTCAGAAATTACTTTAGCCATATTGTGATTTTTTTTCCAATAAACCTCGCCGCGTACTTTGGGATCCAATTCCATTATCGGGCTTTTTTCGTCTAATTTATTTGGATCGTTAATCGTATCAAACAAATTTTCTAAATTGTAAAAAGCTATTGTATTGACTTTATAAGTCTTTTTTCCTTGCGCACTACTCGAACCGGTTTGATCAATTTTGGGAGAGCAAGAAACAATTAAGAACCCAAGAATCACTAAAAAACTAAACTTTCTCATTTATATGTTTTTGAGATTAAATAACAATGTTTAACTCTATTCCCTGCAAACTTAGTTATTTAAAATAAATAATGTACATTTGACCCGAGAAATAAGTTTTTCGCAGTTTAATCAATTATTAAGAGATGCTAAAATTAAAAATTGGATTGTTCTCCTTTCTTTTTGCTTGCTTACCCCTCACCATACTGGCGCAAGAAACACAGGTAAAGGGAAAGGTGGTTGAAATTAACAGCCAAAATCCGTTACCCAATGTTCAAGTAAGTATAGAAAAAGTAAATCTTTCCGTAGAAACCGATGCTTCCGGAGAGTTTGTATTAGAAGGAAGTCAGCTTCCTCTTGGTCAACAAGTACTCACCCTAAGCTCAGAAGATTATCAAAACAAGCGATACCCTATCGTGATTAATGAAGGGGAAGTATTGGAATTGGGGGTTTTGGAACTGGAAAGTTCAATTGATGAGGATTTAGGAATTGCAGAAATAACCCTTTCCGAAGATCAACTCGACAGTGATTTGAGCTCCGCATCCAACATTTCCGGATTGCTTTCTGCCTCAAAAGACACTTATTTCCGTGCAGCAGCTTATGATTTTAGTGCAGCTTTTTTCAAACCCAGAGGACTGGACAATGAATACGGAAAAGTTTTGATTAATGGAATTGAAATGAATAGTGTAACCACAGGAAGACCAGAGTATTCGAGTTTTGGTGGGATGAATAATGTGAAAAGAAATGAGATTTTTTACGATGGACTTACAGCTAATCCATATCAGTTTGGTGGAATTGCTGGGACGACCAACAGTATTATGAGAGCTTCAACATATTGGGAAGGTGGAAGAATTCAATATGCGCAATCCAACCGTTCTTATAGAGGAAGTGTAATGGCAAATTACAGTTCCGGACTGATGGCTAATGGATGGGCTTATACCGTTTTAGCTTCCAGAAGATTTGGAAATCACGGTTTCCAAGAAGGAACTTCTTATGATGCCAATTCTTTCTTTGCTTCTGTTGAGAAAGTATTTAGCGAAAAACACGCCTTGAACTTTACCGGATTTTTTACGCCTAATACAAGAGGGAAATCTTCTGCAATGACAGAAGAGGTAAAAGACCTAAAAGGAATTCACTACAATCCTTATTGGGGAAATCAAGATGGAGAACAGAGAAACGCCAGGAAGAAAAGAGTGGAAGAGCCTACTATTATGCTGAATCATTACTGGGATATTTCACCAAACACTTCTTTAAACACCAACGTAGCTTATAAATTTGGAAAAATAGGAAATTCACGAATAGATAATGGCGGAACACGGCCGATAGAAGGTCCGGATGGTCAAAAGGTTTATATTGGAGGAGCTAAAAATCCTTCCCCTGATTATTATCAAAACCTGCCAAGCTATCATTTAAGATATGATGACTTGGATGCTTCTAACTTTCAAGCTGCTTATATGGCGCAACAAAATTTCATAAATGACGGTCAGTTAGATTGGCAGGCGCTTTATGAGGCCAACGAAATTGCAAAAAGAAATGGGGGATATTCAACTTATATCTTACAAGAAGAACGAGAAGACAACCAAACCATTACGGTCAACACTATTTTAAATACAGCACTTACCGATAATATAAATTTGAATGCAGCATTGAACTACCGGAAATTTAAAAGTGAGAATTTTTCCGAGGTGAAAGACTTAATGAGTGGAGCAGGGTTTATGGATGTTGATTTCTTTGCCGATGAGCCCAGTGAAATCAGTGGATTAGTAACCGATTTGGCACAAAGTGATTTAAACAACCCGGATAGAGTGGTGAGAAATGGAGATCGTTATAAATACAATTACGATATTAATTCCGATTATGGTTCTGCATTTGCGCAAGCCGAATTTAATTATAGAAATGTTGATTTCTTCGTTTCCGGAAATATTTCCAGAACGACTTACCAAAGAGATGGTAAATTTAGAAATGGTCACTTTCCAAACAATAGTTTTGGAAAAGGAGAGAAATTGGAATTTACAGATTACGGCGTCAAAACAGGCGCTTTGTTTAAAATCACCGGTCAACATATGATTCGTGCTAATGCAGCTTATTTGACTAAAGCACCATCGATTAGAAATGCATATCCCAATGCGAGACAAAATGATGAAACTGTAATAGGGTTGGATTCAGAAAAAATAAATACCGCTGATTTGAGTTATATCTATCGTTCGCCAATTATTAAAGCAAGAGCGACAGGCTTTTATTCCGGGATTGAGGATGCAACTGAAGTAGGACACTTTTTTACACAAGGATTATCCGGAATGGGAGAAGCTAATGACGCGGCGTTTGTTCATGAAGTAACTACCGGAATAAACAAGCGAAATATGGGTGTTGAATTTGGAATCGAAGCCCAAGTTTTACCAACAATTACCTTGAAAGCTGCAGGGTCTTTTGGACAATCGGTTTATACCAATAATCCGGATTTTTATTTAACAAGTCAGGATTTTAAAACGCAAGACCTACACGGAAGTCAGTTGGCTTTTGCAGAAAAACACGAAGGAGTACCGGTAACTTTTGGAGATGGAAAAACCAAAATCAAAGATTATCACGTTGGAGGTGGACCTGAAAGAGCTTGGCAAGTTGGTTTTGAATACCGCGATCCGGATTTCTGGTTCATTGGTGCTACAGCCAATTTCTTCTCCCATGGATATGTCGATGTCAATAAGTTGAGAAGAAGTGATAACTTCACCACTGATGTTGATGGAATAACCCTTGCGGACTATGATGAAGACAGAGCCCGTGAGTTGTTGAAACAAGATGACTTGGGAAGCTATTTCCTGCTCAATATGATCGGAGGGAAAACTTGGAAAGTAGGTGATTATACCATTGGTTTATTTGGAGTGATTAGTAATTTACTCAACCAAGAATACCGATCCGGAGGTTTTGAATCAGGAAGAAAAGCTAATTTTACAAACTATAACCAGGATATGTCAAGTCCTTATGGCGCACAATTTGGGAATAATTATTTCTATGGATATGGAACAACTTTCTATATTAGTACGAACATAAGGTTTTAATAAAAATAAAAATGATTAAACAATTGAGATGATGAAAAACAATAAAATCAATTACGTATTTATACTCTTGCTGATTGCTGCCGGTTTGATGAGTTCTTGTGTCAAAGATGACGATTTTAACACGCCGGACACCAGTATCAATCCCCCGGAAATAGATGGGGATACTATTAGTATTTCAGGGGTAAAAGCCATGTACATGCAAGATGCCGGAGTCAGTAATTTGGAAGCTTTTAATGGAAATGAACAGTTCACCTTTCAAAGCACTAAATTATATATGACAGGATATATTGTCTCTTCAGATGAAGCAGGTAACTTTCACGAAGAGATAGTCATCCAAGATAAAGCAGAAAATCCAACGTCCGGAGTTAAATTAATGCTTAAATCAAGTCCGCTTTTTACCAGATTCGAAGTCGGCAGGAAAGTTTATGTCGAATTAGATGGATTTACCATAGGATTTTCTAATGGAGTAATTGCTTTGGGAATCCCACAAGCAGGAAGTGATTTTATCAATAAAGCTCCAAAAGCATTTGAAAGTAAAATCTTGCGAACGCCGGAAAAAAAGGAACTCGTTCCGCATGAATTAAAGATATCAGAATTCAAACGCAAATTTGACAACACATTAATCAAGCTAAAAAATGTCCAATTTCCGGAAAATATCGCGTTGGGAGATAATGCTAAAACCTACGCTGCCGAACCTGGAGAAGAGTTTGACGCTGATCGCATGGTTGAAGCTTGCGAAGGAAATGCTACTACCGCTTTGATGACCAGTACTTTTGCGGATTTTAAAGCGCTAAAACTGCCAAAAGGGAGTGGAGATATCAACGCGGTGTTAACTAAGACCTTTAATGGCTCAGCATATAGATTAAAAGTTAATGACCCAACTTATATCGATTTCGGACCGGAGCGTTGTGACGGAGAAGAGCCCGGAAATGGAGAAGAACCGGGGAATGGAGGTGGTGATATGGACGTAGTAGATTTACCATTCTTTGAGGACTTTGAAGGATTAGTAGATTATGATCCTATTGCTCTTGAAGGTTGGACAAACCAAGATGTAGTGGGAAGTACACGGTTGTGGGAAGCCAGAAGCTTTGACGGTAACGGGTATGCGCAATTGACAGCTTTCAATGCCGGTGGTGCAGTAGAAACTTGGTTGGTAACTCCGGGATTAGACTTGACTGCTG
Organism: Flavobacteriaceae bacterium; assembly: GCA_035303085.1. Taxonomy (GTDB): domain Bacteria; phylum Bacteroidota; class Bacteroidia; order Flavobacteriales; family Flavobacteriaceae; genus JAJYSO01. Next base: position 464 of record DATGSA010000259.1, on the reverse strand, counting down.
AAAATAGTGCAGAATTGTCTTTTGAAACTAAAGACGGACACTATAATGGAGAAGCGTTAAGCGTCTTTATCTCGTCCGACTTTAATGGAGATGCAGATGAGGCTACGTGGTCAGAAATTACCGATGTGACTATCTCTCAAGGTCACGCCAGTGGCTATGGTGATAACTTTGTGTATTCAGGCGATGTCGATCTTTCTGAATATGCCGGACAAGTGATCTTTGTCGGATTTAAATATGAAGGTTCTGACAGTGGAGTTAGTACAACGATTCAGTTGGACAATGTTTCTGTAACTGCCGATGGCTCCAATGGAGGTGGTGATGGCGGAGACGGTGATAATGGTGATGATCCAACCCCACCTTCTCCAGATGCTACGCTTGCTTTTGCAGGAGCAGATTTTGAAAACTGGCAAGACTCCCTTGATGGCTTAAACCAATTCGGAATTAAAGACTATGCTACACAAAGT
>DATGSA010000258.1:0-9814 GCA_035303085.1 Flavobacteriaceae bacterium | reverse complement strand
TCATCGGATGTCTCCTTATATCAGATTTAGTTGGCGACATCGCGATTTGCGCAATAAAGAGCGGCAGTCTTTAATTTTTAGAAATGTACTGGTTCACCGAGATGATTCTCCGCAAATTGATTTTTCGGATAAACCGAATTATAATGTTTTTAATTTGCGTTATACTTATACCAACCGAAGTTTGATTGAGAATTACTCGTCTTATATCGACTTTCAACTGGGGAAGAAGTTTAGCAAAGTGTCTTTTATGGCGAAGTATAGGAAGTTATTTTTAAATAACCGACAACTGGAATTTCGACTTTTTGCAGGAGCTTTTTTATCCAATAAAACCGACCCGGATTCCGATTATTTCAGCTTTGGCTTAGATCGTCCCACGGACTATATGTTCGATTATAATTATTACGGAAGAAGTGAGAGTAGCGGTTTTTTCAGTCAACAATATATCGAAAATGAAGGCGGATTTAAATCGAAACTCGATCCTCATTTCGCCAATCGATGGATGGTTGCTTTAAATTCAGCGGTTTCTTTATATAAAGATATTTTTTATTTATACGGTGATGTGGGAGCGATTAAAAACGAAAATAAAGTATTGCGGATGCGCTATGATTCAGGAGTGCGATTGAGTTTGGTACAGGATTATTTTGAAGTGTTTTTCCCGGTGTATTCCAATAACGGTTGGGAAATGAAGGGCTCCGGCTATGATAAAAAAATTAGATTTATCGTAACCTTAGACCTGCAAACTTTGATGGGGTTGTTTACAAGGACTTATTATTAGCGTGGATTTTTTGTGAAATTGTTTTAAGGGAGATTTAATAAAAGCTCAAGTTCAAAACAGCGTTGTTGACGAATATATCTTTTTTGTTATAGTTAAGGATAGCATTAAGGTTGGGCTAAAGTCTTGTGTTAGAGCCCCTTGAAGTTAATCCGTATTCTAAAGCAGACTGTAATAGATATTCATTTCGCTGTTTCAATTACCGTTGGATTTATCCAACGGATTTAATTATAGCAAACTTTCTAAGTTTTTTGCCAATAATTGAATAAACCTAATTTGTCCAAATCAGATTTTTATAATATTCAATTTACTTTATCTATTACCGTTGGATTTATCCAACGGACTTAAATTATTTCCGAAATAATTTGGGCTTTAGCCCAAATTGAACGCTGTTGTCAGACAATCAAATTAATAGCTTTCATTCAATGTGTATTAAAATTGAAAATATCAACGTTAAATTAAACTACAGCTTATTAAAATAATAAAGTCCAACAATAGAACCTTCACGATCAACGACCATAGAACTCCAACGGAGTTCAACTGAAAACCCTATTTAATGAAAAATCTATTTCAAAATACTCATCTACTATTGCAACCCCAATAAAAACATCAGAAGCTTTGGCGCTACTTCTAAATATTCTTATTAGATTTAAACTTTTAACCATGGTATTTTAAATATGAAAATTCTCATTATCAATGGGCCTAATCTAAACTTGTTAGGAAAAAGAGAACCTACTATTTACGGGGAGCAAAGTTTTGAAGCGTATTTTAAAGAAGTTCAACGTAAATTTCCTGACTTTCACTTGTTTGATTATCAATCTAATCTTGAAGGGGAGCTGATTGATGCCATACAAAACGCGGAAGGTAAATATGAGGGGATTGTTTTAAACGCCGCGGCTTACACGCATACCAGTATCGCCATTGCCGATGCGGTGAAAGCGATTTCTATTCCCGTGGTTGAGGTGCATATTTCGAATGTTTTCAGTCGAGAACAGTTCAGGCATAAAAGTTTCATCTCTCCTTATGCTAAAGGAGTAGTTGCCGGATTTGGGTTAAAAAGTTATGAACTGGCACTGTACAGTTTCATGAAATCATAGTTTAATGACACAACACAAAACATTTTTAAATTGGAGTGGAGGCAAGGATGCACTTTTCGCTTTGCATCACAAATCTGAAGAGTTTTCTATAGAAAAATTAGTCACAACTTTCAACAGTGAAAACAACCGCGTCAATATGCACGGGTTGCGCAGAGAGTTGATAGAAAGACAAGCGGAAAGTCTTGGAATTCCTTTATTGCCGATTTATTTGAAGTCCGATATTTCTTTAGAGGATTATAATCAAGTGATGAAGCGTCAATTTGAAAACCTGAAGAAGAGTGGATTCACCCACAGTATGTATGGCGATATTCTTTTAGAAGATTTGATGGCTTACCGGGAAGAGCAATTACAACAAGTCGGTTTGAAAACGGTTTATCCTTTATGGAAAAAAGACACGCATAAAATGATTCGCGATTTTATCGCAGCCGGTTATAAAACGGTGGTCGTGGTTACCAATGATAAATTACTGAGCGCTTCTTTTTGCGGAAGAGTCTTGGATGAAAATTTTCTAAAGGATTTACCGGCTGAGGTCGACCCTTGTGGAGAAAATGGGGAGTTTCACACATTTGTTTTTGACGGTCCATTATTCGAAAAACCAATAGGATTTGAATTTGGCGAAATTGTTCAAAAGAAATACAATCCTTCTGAAAAGGACAAAGAAGAGGATTGTCACCAAGAAGAAACTCAATCTTGGGATACGAATTTTAGTTTTATTGATTTGCTGCCGACTTGAGTTCGTCAAACCGATATTTTTGCTAAAATTATTTTGGTGTTGTTCTTCGCTCTACTTAATATGCTTAAGTATTATTGGAAATCAGTATTTTTAAGTAAAAAACATCGTATTTGCTATAATTTTGATAATATTGTTGCGGATGAACTATATATTTGTACATTCGGTATGAACTAACTATTGCAATCTTAAAAATACTTGTATTATGAGAAACGTAGTGAAGCTTTTTTTGATTTTTATTGTTTTGGGAATAGGAATTCATCAAGCGGATGGACAGATTTATAAAAATGCTATAGGTTTGTCTATTGACGCCGGAGATGGTTCTACAGCTGTTGGTCCTTCCTATAAACACTTCTTTGATGCGCGAAATGCCGGGCAGATTGAATTGCTCTTTGCCGATAACTTAACGATTATTCAACCAAGCTATTCCTTTAACAAAGGGATTCCCGGTGCAGCCGGTCTTAATTGGTTGGTCGGAATTGGTCCTGCTATCGGTTTGAGCAGCGGATCGAGTAATGTGGCAATCCGTCCAAAAGTAGGATTGGAATATAAAATCAACAGTGTGCCTTTGGGATTCTCTTTTGGTTGGGAACCCGCGTTCTGGTTAGCACATGATGCAGACAATAATGTAGCGAGGTTTGGAATTGGATTTAATTACACCTTTTAAATAATTTCTTTCTGAAAGTTTTTGGATAATCGGATTGAAAGCACAGAGAAAGTCATTGCTATTATTGCTGCATCCCGTTTTTAAATAAAAGGAGAATTCATGAAAAAAAGTCAACTGATTTTCAGTTGACTTTTTGCAATGGCAATATTCTGGACTTATTTAGAGAACCTCAAGTTTTCCTCATATTCTCTTGAGTTTCCTGAACCGTCAATAGTTACATCAGTATGACGGATTTTGAACCCGTTAGAATTAAAGGTTTGCACTTTGAATTCTTTTCCGTCGATAGTTAGAGTTTTTTCATCTTCATTGACCATGAAACTTAAAACTTCCTCGTTGTAATTCACGATATAGGTACTATCAGAAGTATTGTTACCTTGTTTTTTGACTTCTTCAATACGGTAGTTTCCATTTAAAGTGACTTCGTTGTTATTCGCAAAATCGTAAGACAAGTTAAAAGTGTCCCCTTCAGAAGTGGTTTTAGTTTCAATTTCGAAACCTTCAACTTCAATTATTTTGATTTCTTTACTGTCAAAGGATTTTAGTTGATATTGTCCTACCAGATTTTCTTTGTTGTATTTGTTACTTCCGTTGTCATCATCACTACTGCAGCTTACAAAAGCTATAGCAAGCGCAAGAAGCATTACGAATTTTAATTTTCTCATGATTTAGGTATTATTAAGAATGATTAATAGGACGCGAAGATACTGATATTTCTTGTTAAATGACAAATAGAGCTTATTTATCGTGATATTTAAGAGAAATTTTAACATTGAAGCATGAAAAGCTACAATTGAAAAACATGGTGAGTTTATAGTTGCTATATCTAAGCTGTAATTTAACTATATAAAAAGACTGCTTTATAAATGAATAATTTCCCCTTGGACGTCAGCGTGATCACTGCCTATAATAATGTCGAAACCAGCTGGTTTTATTTTGAGGCTATTCTCTTGTTTTCCTAAATTTTCCATCAGCGAAAGAATGTGTTTGTAATTTATGGCAGCGGCGTTAAAAACAACTAAGGTCGAATAAATCTCATTTGATGAAACTCGATCTGGATGAATTATACGAAATTTATTTTGATAGACTTCTTCAAGCTTTAAAGCCAATTCCTTTTGCTTATCCACGCAAATATGATTTATTTTTTTAGGCGTGGACGGTTGCTTTCTCGAACGGATCTTATGGGTGCTGCGAGCCAGTTTCAATCCAAAATTGACAATATGTCTTGAAAATTTATCGCGTTCAAAATGTTTTTGATAAAAAATCATCATCGCATCGTAAAATCGTTTTTGATAAACTTTATCCTTTGCAGTGCTTTCACCTTTATAATGTAAAACGGTTTCACTCCCAACGTAATAGTTAAAATAACCTGCTTTTAAAAACTTGTAACTTAAGTCTATATCTTCGCCATACATAAAATAATCCTCATCTAATCCACCCACTTGTAGATAACGATCTTTGCGCATCAGCATAAAAGCGCCGGCAAGGATTTCAATCTTTCCATTTTGATTTTCGGGTAAACCGGAATAATAACCCTTGCTGTTGTTCAATAGCTTTTTTAAGGCGATTTTTGGAGAGGGTATATTTCTTTTGCTCTCCGGTAAAAAACTTCCTCTACCGTCGATTAGCTTAGGACCAATAGCGCCAAAATCTGGATGTTGTTCAGCGAACTTCAATAAATTTTTAAAAGTGTTTTCACCTACAACCGTATCCGGATTTAATAAACAGATATATTTCCCTTTAGCTTCAGCAATCCCAATATTATTTCCTTTACTGAATCCATCATTGTTGGGATTGGCAATCAGTTTGACTGCAGGAAAATGTTGACGTACCAAATCACAGCTCTCATCTTGAGAATTGTTGTCAACGACAATAATCTCTGCCGGCAAATCGATTAAACTCTTCTGTACACTTTCTAAACACAGCAAAAGATGGTAAGGGACTTTGTAATTGAGGATAATAACGGAAAGCTGCACTGATATTTATTTTTTTAAAGATTTTTCGAAAGGAACTCTTTGTAGAATACTCTGGCCCAAAGTAATTTGATCAGCATATTCCAATTCGTCACCTACCCCAATTCCACGAGCAATGGTGGAGGTTTTTATAGGCAAATCCTTCAGTTGTTTATAAATATAGAAATTGGTGGTATCTCCTTCCATCGTACTGCTCAAAGCAAAAATAATCTCCTGAATTTTTCCTTCTTTTACCCGTTCAACTAAAGAAGTAATATTTAATTCGTTGGGACCAATCCCATCCATCGGACTGATTTTTCCTCCTAAAACATGATAAACTCCTCGATATTGGCTGGTGTTTTCTATCGCCATTACATCGCGAATATCCTCTACCACACAAACAATTTGATGATCTCTGTTTCCCTTTTTACAAATCTCACAGATCTCGGCATCGCTGATGTTGTTACAGATTTTGCAGAATTTAATCTTTGTACGCAAATCTGTAATCGCTTTAGCAAGTTCTAAAGATTGTTCTTCAGGACGTTTTAATAAATGTAGCACTAACCGCAAAGCAGTATTTCTACCTATTCCGGGGAGCTGTTTAATTTCTGAAACAGCGTTTTCTAAAAGTTTCGATGAAAATTCCATAACCGCAAATTTATGGTTTTTAAAATTATCAACCATTATTTATTGGGAGTTCGTATTTTGCAAAAAAAATAAGTCCACTTTTTTGTTTAAAACTAACAGCTAAAGCGCGGTATTTGTAACTTAACTTCAGAAAATTTATGGAACCGATACATATTATTCTAATTATTTCAGCATATTTTGGATTGCTAATGCTGATTTCCTATTTCACCGGAAAAGATGATAGCAACGAAGCTTTCTTTAAAGCAGAGAATAAAGCACCTTGGTTTTTGGTGGCATTCGGTATGATTGGAACATCGCTTTCTGGGGTTACTTTTATATCCGTGCCGGGTTGGGTGAGAGATTCGCAGTTCAGTTATATGCAAGTGGTTCTTGGCTATTTCTTTGGTTATCTGGTGATTGCATTTGTTTTGTTACCGATTTATTATCGGCTAAACGTGACTTCAATTTATCAATACTTAGATCATAGATTTGGTAAAACCAGTTATATCACCGGAGCAATTTTCTTCTTTATTTCAAGAGTAATCGGTGCTGCATTTCGTTTGTTTTTAGTGGCAACGGTCTTGCAATATTTTGTTTTTGATGCTTGGAAGGTTCCGTTTTTTGTCACCGTGGTATTATCTATCTTACTGATCTGGCTTTATACTTCTCGAGGAGGAATAAAAACAATTATTTGGACAGATACCCTTCAAACATTATTTATGCTGGGCGCTGTGGTGGCTACCGTTTTTATTATTGCCAATAAATTAGATTGGGAGTTTGCTGATTTTTTAACAGCGAAGGAATTACAGCCTTATACCAAAATGTTTTTTATGGAAGATGTTTTGGCCAAAGATTATTTTTGGAAATCTTTTGTTGGTGGAATGTTTATCACCATCTGTATGACAGGACTTGATCAAGATATGATGCAAAAAAGTTTGGCTTGCAAAAATTTGAAAGATGCACAAAAGAATGTGATGTCTTATAGTATGGTTTTCGTTCCTGTCAATATAATCTTTCTGTTTTTAGGCGCTATTTTATACATTTATGCTGAAAAAGTTGGGATTCTCATACCCGAAAGATCTGATTTGTTGTTTCCCGAAATAGCTTTAAACGGAGGGATTGGAATAGGAGTGTCGATTATCTTTTTATTAGGGTTGATAGCTGCCGCTTACTCCAGTGCTGATAGTGCTTTAACCGCATTAACCACCAGCTTTTGTGTGGATTTTTTAAATATCGAAGAACGCCGAGCAAAAGCTCAAAAATCTTTGAGAAAAAGAGTTCATATTGGAATCAGTGTCTTGCTGATCCTGGTAATCATCGCTTTTAATTATTTCTTAGACAGTAGCGTAATTGATTTACTACTCCGTGCCGCCTCCTATACTTATGGTCCATTGTTGGGATTATTTGCCTTTGGAATTTTCACAAAAATGCAAATCCGCGATAAATGGGTTTTGCCAGTCGCGTTAATTGCTGCAAGCCTAACCTTTATTCTTGGGCAGGTCCCAGCCGAAATGCTTGGCGGATATCATTTTAATTATGAACTCCTCTTGGTCAACGGAGGCCTGATGTTTTTGGGTTTAATACTGATTCGTAGAAAGTAAAACCAACGTACAGGCTTCTTCTGATTCGATATTGTTTTCTTTCAAAATGTCATAGAACTCTTGGTTCTCCGTTCCGGGATTGAAAATTATACGACGTGGATTTAAGCCTACTAAATAATCGTAATATTCCGGTTGGTGTTTCGGACCGACATATAAAGTAATGGTGTCAATATTATCGAATTGCTTTTTCTCTTTGTCAAATTCCACATCGGCTACTTTCCCTTTGCGAAGGCCAATAGCTTTTACGGGGTGATTATGACTGCGCAGAGCGCGAATCGCTTTATTCGAATAACGCTCCTCTTTCTCGGAAGCACCAATAACAAGTGTTTTTTTAGCCATTCTATTTAGATTTTATTTGGTTTAAACTTAAAGAATCCTCGCTTAATAACAAGGAAATTAAATTATTTTTAATCGATGATCGGTGATTTGGTTCAGGAATTCGTAAATCCGCAAAGTCGCCCCTAAAAAAGCTCCTTCCCTTGCCAAGAGAAGGATAGCTTAAAAAACAACTTGTTGGGTTTTAAGCAGGAAGGACTCCTTGTTGAAAACTGTTCACTTTATCTTTTTTGAAAAATCAACTATCAGCGATATCAATCAAATCTTTTCGGCTTATTCAGCTGGTCATAATTGCGAATTGGTATATTTTAATTCGATTGTTTTAGGTGCTTTTTGAAGTAAATAGCCTTATTTCTCTTTACTCAATTGCCCGCTGCACCGCGTCGATAAAAGCTTGTCTTCTTTCGGTAAGCTCATCTGAACTGGCTTTAGGCCAAGCTGCGTATTGTGCGATTACCAGATCTTTATGCGGATCGATATAAATCATTTGACCAAAAATTCCGACAGCGGCGTAACTTCCGTCTTCAAAACGCCACCACAAATATCCATAACCGCCACCTTGATCGTCGGTTTGATATAGCAATGAAGTAGCATTTTCCGAATATTCTTCAGCAAGTATATTTTTGTCTCCGAGTTTACCTTCGTTTAGCATTATGATTCCCAAGCGTGCATAATCTCTTAAACTGGCTGAAAGACCACTTCCGCCGATGTTTAGATCGCTACATTCATCGGCAAGCCAATACGCACAATGTTCCATCCCAAAAGGCTTCCAAATCTTTTCAGAAAGGTATGCTGCCAAACTTTTACCGGTAGCTTTTTGAATTAAAATCCCGACTAAATCGGTTTCTCCTGTGCTGTAATTCCAATGCGTTCCGGGTTGATGTGCGAATTTCAAAGATTTCATATAGGTCATAATATGAGATTCATCGGCTTGGCAAGGACTTTGGTACATCTGTGCTACGTCGGAGTCGGGGTCTTCATAATCTTCGTTCCAAGCAATGCCGGAAGTCATTGTTAATAGTTGACGTACAGTTACTTCCCCGTAATCTTGTCCTTTGAGCTCCGGGATATATTTTTTTAACTTGTCATCTAAACTTTCAATATCACCCTCTTCCAAAGCGACGCCCAAAAGCAAAGAAGAGATTGATTTTGCCACAGAAAATGACGTCCAAAGCATTTCTTTGTCGATTCCGTCTGCATACTCCTCCAATATAATATTATTGTTTTTTACTGCGATAACGCCTTTGACATGATTATCATTCATATAAGAAGTTAAGGTAGTTTCGTTTTCCCACCGAGGAATAATATTTTTTGTCTCTTCAAATGAAAAGAGATTTGAATTAGTTTCAACCTCGATGCTTGGAAATATTTCTTGCATGATAGGAAAACGTCTTTCCTTTTCTTCTTGTGACCAAAAGAGCAAACTCTCAAGCTTCTGTCCCATTGTTTCACCCGGAATGATTGCTCTCTCGTCTTTGACTTCTTGTGTTTCAAGGATTTGACAATCTTGAGCTGTTATGGTTAACGTTCCCAGCGTTAAGAACAAGAAAAATAAAAACTGTTTTTTAAAGGACATATATTCAAAATTTTAATAATTGTGTCGCGCAAAGATAGCAAACTCTTCTATTGATTAGCTCATGAACATTGACCAGTTGTTTTTATTCAATTTACGCAGCTATTTAATCGAAATGCGAACCAACTTATCATTGTTATTGAAAGTAACCTGTTGATTGTCAAGTAGCTTTAAAAAATTATCAAAATAATTCTGAAAAAAGCACCTTCTTTGATTTTAAAACTTTCAGATTTAATAGAGTAGAGAGTTATTCATCCGTAAAACCCTAAGTTTATTGAGGTTATCTCGATGATTTGCGGTTTATTTTTAGGAATACCTATCTTTATGTTTTAATCAATTAAAATATAAAATTATGGATGACAAACGGATTTCTGATGAAATGGAAAAACATTTTGAACAAACAAGTTACCAATGAAGCTTGGAACGCGGAGATTTATCTTGCTTACGGCGCTTGGGCTGATG
>DATGSA010000257.1:0-3743 GCA_035303085.1 Flavobacteriaceae bacterium | reverse complement strand
ACAAAACCAAAAAGAAAAGAACATTCAAAATATCGCTAAACCCATACTGACTAACAGTGAAAAATTAGACTTAAATACCGCAACCCAAGAAGAACTCCAAGCAGTTAATGGAATTGGTGAAGTGCTTTCAAAAAGAATAGTACTATACAGATCGCAAATAGGTGGATTTATCGATGATTTGCAATTGAAAGATATTTATGGATTGAAATATGAAACTCGGATGGCACTCACGGAAAAATTTACCGTCAAAACACCAAGGGAATTCGAAAAGTTAGATATCAATAATACAGAAGTTGTCGATCTGATGGAGGTTCCTTATATCAAATATGAATTGGCAAGAAAGATTGTAAACTACCGAATTACAAGGGAAGGTATAAGCTCTTTTGAAGAGTTAGCTGAGGTTCAAGATTTTCCCTTTGACCGAATAGACAGATTGAAGTTGTATTTAAAAATCGAAAATCCTTGAATAATCTGTTTTAAATTGGATTAATATTCGATTAATTTAGTAAATTGAACCGGAATTTAAATAAGAGCAATATCCTAATTGTTTAGCTTATAAAAGATGAAAATAGAGTTTTACTAAAAAAAAGATTAATGACAAATAAGTATTTTACCGAAGAGCATAATTTATTCAGAAAGAGCTTACAAGATTTTTTGAAAAAGGAGGTAGTTCCCCATATCGATAAGTGGGAAAAAACCGGAACAATCGAAAGATTTATTTGGAAAAAATTTGGCGATATGGGATATTTCGGGCTGCGATACCCAGAGAAATATGGTGGATTAGACTTAGATTTATTTTATACCGTAATCTTTTTAGAAGAACTTCAAAAAATTAATTCCGGCGGATTTGCCGCAGCCATGTGGGCTCACGAATATTTAGCGATGACTCATCTCAATGAAGAAGGTGACGAAAGAATTAAAGAAAAATATTTAGCGCCGAGTATTGCAGGAGAAAAAATTGGGGCATTGGCCATTACCGAACCTTTCGGTGGATCTGATGTGGCAGGAATGAAATCGACAGCAATCAAAAAGGATGATCATTATTTGCTCAATGGATCTAAAACTTTTATCACCAATGGTGTTTACGGCGATTACATCGTGGTAGCCGCTAAAACCAATCCCGAGAAAAAACACCGAGGGATGAGTATGTTTGTTGTAGATACTGACACTCCGGGACTTCAAGCTACAAAATTGGATAAACTTGGGTGGAGAGCTTCAGATACCGGTGAACTTTCTTTTACAGATGTGAAAATTCCTTTAGAAAATTTGATGGGAGAAGAAGGGAAAGGATTTGCTTATATCATGCAGCACTTTGCCTTGGAGAGATTGATTATGGGAATTAATGCCCACGCTCGAATGGAATATGCTATGGATTATGCAATCCAGTATATGTCTGAACGCAAGGCTTTTGGAAAGTCGATTAATCAATTCCAAGTGTTGAGACATAAAATAGCCGATATCGCCAGTGAATTGGAAATGATGAAAGCGTTTAATTATGAGATTGCCAGCCGCTTGGATGCAGGAGAATATGTGGTGAAAGAAGCGAGTATGTCTAAATTACTTTCGACCAAAATGGCAGACAAAGCCATTTATGATTGTCTTCAGATTTTAGGCGGATATGGTTATATGGAGGATTATCCTTTAGCTCGTTTGTCGCGTGACAGCCGCTTAGGACCAATCGGTGGAGGAACTTCAGAAATTTTGAAAGAAATTATTTCCAAAACTGTAGTGGACGGAAAAGAATATAAGCCGGCGGTAAAAAAATAAACCCGATTCCTTTTGTGGTTACCCTATATAAAATTAACAAAACTTCTAATCGTTCAAAGGACTCCGGTGCTTTGAACGATTGTGTTTTGTAGACAAATTGAATATTAAAAATAGAATTATGAATGAAGAAATAAGAAAGATAGAACCTAAAACAGTCTGGAATAAATTTAGCGATCTGAATGCTGTTCCCAGACCATCCAAAAAAGAAGAAAAGGTTAGAGCGTTTATGAAAGACTTTGGAGCATCCTTAAACCTTGAAACTTTAGAAGATAAAGTCGGCAATGTAGTAATCAAAAAACCGGCTTCTTCCGGAATGGAAAACAAGAAAACCGTGGTGTTGCAAGGTCATTTAGATATGGTTACTCAGAAAAACAGTGATGTAGAACACGATTTCGAAACACAAGGAATCGAAATGTATGTCGATGGAGATTGGGTTCGTGCTAAAGGAACAACTTTGGGAGCCGATAACGGTTTGGGCGTTGCTGCAATTATGGCTGTTCTTGAAAGCGATAATATTGCGCATCCATCGATTGAAGCGCTTTTCACCGTCGATGAAGAAACCGGCATGACAGGAGCCAAACAATTAGATGAAAATATTTTGACCGGTGATATCTTGTTGAATTTAGACACCGAAGAAGATGATGAAATTGATATCGGTTGTGCCGGAGGAGTGGATATTACCGCTTCGAAAAGTTTTAAAGAAGAAAAACCTAAACCTAATTCAATAGCTTTTGTATTAAAACTTACCGGACTGAACGGAGGACATTCAGGAATGGATATTCATAAAGGTTTGGGAAATGCCAATAAGTTGATGAATCGGGTTTTGTATGCCGGAAATCAGAAAGCTGAAGTGCAATTGGCTTGTACGAATGGAGGTGGATTGCGAAATGCAATTCCCCGAGAAAGTACAGTTGAATTATTCATAGAAAAATCGAAAGCCGATGATTTTCTAAAAGCTGTTGAAACTGAAATAAAAGCTATTACCAGGGAATATGAGTCGTTAGAAGAAAATCTTAAAATCACCATAGACGAAATAGAAATTCCTGAAAAAGTTGCGAGTGTCGAGTTGAGCACAAAACTGATTCAAGCTATTTATGCCGCCCATAATGGAGTTTACAGGATGAGTCCGGATATTGAAGATTTAGTCGAAACTTCCAATAATGTCGCTCGTGTTGAGGTGAGAAATGGAAAAATGGAAGTGCAATGTTTGACGCGCTCTTCTGTGGAAACCAATAAACAAGATCTGACCAATGCCTTGACATCTGTGTTTAATTTGGCCGAATTTGACGTGGAGACTTCCGGAGAATATCCCGGTTGGAAACCCAATCCCGATTCTGAAATCCTCAAAGTAGTAGATGGAGTTTACAAAGATTTACACGGAGAAAAAGCGCGTGTAGTCGCTTGTCACGCCGGATTGGAATGTGGAATCTTGTTGGAACACTATCCGAATTTAGATGCGGTTTCCTTCGGACCGACAATCAGAGGAGCACATTCCCCGGATGAAAGAGCCAGCATTTCTTCTACACAGAAATTTTGGAAGTTTTTATTGGAAGTTTTAAAAAATACGCCGGATAAATAAGATCGGATTCGCTGAGAAATAAATGCTATAAACCCAAACTCTTCAAGGGTTCCAAATCCTTGAAGAGTTTGGGTTTTAATTGCTGGGCTAAAGCCCAATATTGCTGTGGAATAACTTAAGTCCGTTGGATAAATCCAACGGTAATAGATAAAGCGAATTGAATATTAAAAAATTCTGATTTGACCAAAATAGGTTTATTCAATTATTGGGCTAAAAGCCCAGAATAGTTTGCTGTAATTAAATCCAACGGTAATAGATACAGCGAAATGAATATCTATTACAGTCTGCTTCAGCGGACTGTTGCAAAAGCAATATTATAATCGGGCTTTAGCCCAACAGCGCAACTATTTTGAGGGTAATTTCAGTTCAGCCAGAATATCCACTTTCTTTTCATTCT
>DATGSA010000256.1:0-6161 GCA_035303085.1 Flavobacteriaceae bacterium | reverse complement strand
AACGAAGATTTTTTATAATGAATAGCCGATAGAGCTATCACAATACTTCCATTGTAGATCAAAAAAACGAGATTTTTTAGAATTCACACACTTCTTAGGCGGCATTTTGGAAACAATCTCCGCCAGATAAAACTTCAATTAAGCCGTTTTCAATTGATTAATAAAAATTGAAGGCGGCATGCCTACCACGCGTTTAAATTCAGAAGAAAATTTACTATGACTACTAAATCCGCTCTTCTCAGCCAAATAACTGATTTTGTATGCTAAATATTTCGGTTCTTTTTGCAACTTATTCAGGATATAATTGATTCGAAAATCATTTACATAAGCATTAAAGCTCTTATGATGATGTTTCCTAATAGTCAAGGTCAAATATTTTGTATTGGTATCCACAGTTGCAGCTATTTTAGACAAACTGACATTTGGCTGCAAATACACCTCCGGGATCGACTCCAATCTGGTCAACTCCTCCAAAATTCGTTTTTCGGTGTCTTCAGCAATCGCTTCTCCAATCATGGATTGTTCAACTGAAGGCATTTGATTATTTGATTGTTCATTATCTGATACAGAAGCTTCTATGGTTTGTCCTTTGCGAAGTTTTCCAATAATCTCTCGGAAGCGTCGAATATTCTTTTTATTTCTTCGATAATTTACAATTATAACCACAACTAATCCCAATCCTAAAACTCCCATTATTGAAGAAACATACCATATTCTCTTTTGTTTGGTCGCGACTTTAAGTCTTAATTGCGCCAAAGATTGAGCTGAAATTTGTCGAGATTTATCATCTGTCAGTTGCTGTTCTTCGGCATAGAGATTATTATACTTTTTATATTGTTCGATATTTCCTTTTTTATAATAATAAGCAGAAGATAATTTTAAAAACTCTTTTTTTAATTGGTAGTATTGCGAGTTCTCCACCATCGTCTCTACTTGTTCCAAGGTGTTTTTTGCCTCGGGGTAATTATCTCTTTCCAAATAAATCTGAGCTAAACCCAACTTGATTTGCCCATACAACAACTCATTTTTTGTCCCTAACGTTTCTTTTGCGCGAAGGAATAATTTCTCCGCCTGCTGAAAATCTTCATTTTCAAATTTTGTAGTTGCTTCCAAATAGATAGTAGTCGCCAAGAAAAATGATTTTCGCCCTCCCTCTTCTATTAAATCGACAAATTTATAAGCATCCGCTATGGCCTTTTCAACTTTTTTGTCTTGTTTTTCATAATCATATAGCCCTATTTTTTCATGATTCAACAAGGCTCCATATTGTCCTTTGAGATGTTTATTTTCAAGTTTATCAAGCGACTGCCCCGCTCTATCCAAATAAAACAAAGCTTCTTTTTTCCACCCTAATTCTCTGAAATTAGATGCAATAAATCCCACAGCTCCAATTTGATCTGAATGATTTTTGTTTTCCACAAAGGCACTTTCAGCATCCATAGCTATATTTAAAGCTTTATCTATATCTCCTTGCTGGTTATGCAATACGGCGCGTGTCATCGTTGTTTGAATCTCTTGACGCCGTGTATTTGCCAACTCCTTTAAAGTATCTGTATAACTTAAAGCTTCATCAATATCTCTGGCTGCTATCTCAGAAAGAATAGAAATTCTTAGGTCATTAAAATTTTTCGAAGAATCCTGACTATGAACCTTTGAGGAAAGTAAACTACATAAAATTAAAAAAAAGACATGGGTATTCTTATAAGTCATATAGTGGGGATTTCTTATATTATTTAGTACTGTAATAAATGAATGCTATCTTAATCTGATTGAAGCATTACTATCAAAAAAACTAAACCGATTTTATCATGCGACAAATATTAGATAAAATTTACCAAAAAAACTAAATTTTCATCTAAAAAATTAAATCTACATCGGTTTAATAAAAGTATAAAAACAACAATTATTTTAGAATCCACTTCAACGAGTAGTGGTTTGGTCATTACTTCTACATTAATTTTCAAAAATATCAAGATGGCTTTTATTTGTAATTCTGAGCGACTTAATTTTCTTTTTCACTAACTTATCTCTCAAACAACATAATTCCCTAACAAGACTTATCTTTATATTTCCTATTTTCGCAATATGGGTTTGAAGAAATTAAAACAAAAGCGCTGGTTTCGTATTCTGAGCAACAAATACTTGCTCATCAGCTTGGTTTTTGTGGTTTGGATGTTTTTTTTTGACAGTAATTCATGGTTGGTTCATCGCGAGCTCGATCATGAAATTGACAAGCTCAAGAGCAATGAAAAATATTACCGTCAAGAAATTGACAGCGACCGTGCTATTATCAATCAACTTAAAGATGATGAAGGTTTAGAGCGATATGCCCGCGAGAAATATTTTATGAAACGAGAAGACGAAGAGATTTTCATCATCGAATATCAAGATAGTAACCTGACAAAAAAACGTCCGAAAAAATAAAATCTTCTCGGACGCTGTTTTTTATTGATTATAAATTCACGCTACTCTATCCATTCGACTTTTTCTTCCCATGAAGTTTCCCGCGTACCTTCAGGTAATTCTCCATCATATCTACCCATATAGAAAAACCCTAAACAGCGTTCGCCATCTTTCAAATCGACAAATTTGTCAACTTCGTCTTTCAGATCTGGGGAACTCCAATAAGAGCCGATTTTCATTTCAGATGCTGTCAGCCACATATTCTGAACCGCTATAGCCGTAGAAGCTATTTCCTCCCATTCCGGAACCCTTTCTTTAGGATCTCTTTGCATACATATCAAAATTACCGCTCCCGAACGCTCAACTTTAGCTTTGGTTTCTTTATATTTTCTATCAGAAAACTTTTTGGCAGTAGCCTTATATCGCTCTGCCAAAAATTCGCCAAACTCGGTTAGTTTTTCTCCGCGAATAATTTTAAATCGCCAAGGTTCTGTTCTTCGGTGAGTCGGTGCCCAATTAGACGATTCCAGAATTTTTTCAATCTCTTCCTTCTTGATATCCTCCTTATTATATTGACGGGGATAAACCGCTCTTCTGTTTTCAATAATTTTTTTTAGCATGTATTTTATTTTAAATTAATAAAGACCGATACATCCATCAACATATCGGTCCGAATTACTTAATTACTTAATAATTTATTTATATTCCAAATTATCATTCAGCCCTAATCCTACCACTTGCTCAACAGTGCCTTCTTGATCTAATACGAATATCACTACTTCTCCATCCTCGGGAACTTCAAAATATTCTTCCATATTCATACTGTAAGATTTTTTATAATCGGTTAAAGCATCGGTTGCCGGAATTGGATCGCCAAAAATATTGGTCATCGCATGTCTCAATACGTGATTGTTTTCATAATCCGGAATAGGATTTCCTTGTTGATACCAAGGGCTGCTTGGATCATTGTTTAAATAACTGGTCTGATCGTGATAAAGCAGATTTTCCAAGGCAGCCACTACAATTCTTTTATCGGTCAATGTCACTGTTGAAGCGACACGCACGTCGATATTCAAATCCGAACCATCGAATCTGGTTTTAGCTGCAATTGCGATTTGACTATTATCTCCAACATAATCCAACACGGTATTCGGATTGTTGTCAGTCCAAGTATTTGTTCGATTAATCTGGCCCAAAGGAAACTCTCCAAAAGGATTATAAACCTCCACTAAGTCTTCGACGAATTCATATTCATAAGGATCCGGATTAGAATCACTACTGCTTTTATGAATCGCTATTGCGGACACCAAATCGGTCATATCCAACACTTCTTTGATCACACTTTGCAAACGCGGACAATATCCACACCAAGTTCCGGTATAATCTTCAATCAACGCGCGTTGAACAGGAACAACAACTGTAAAATTAGCCGGATCAGTGGTTATCGCTTCACCATTTTCAGCGGTGTATTCAGCATATACTTCATATTCTCCAACCACGTCCGAGCTAAATGTATTTCCACTTATCGCCTCACCATTCACATAAAAAATTGCTTCCCCACTAATCTCATCGCCTGTACTTACATCATATAAAGAAAAAGTATTGACTTGATTTTTCAACAAACTGCTGTGACTGATAATCATTCCCTCAGAAACAGTGAAAACAATTTTATTAGAAGAAAGGTCATCTACAAAAGCTTGCACTTCAAACTCTCCATCCTGATCAAAAACATAAGATGACCCCTCAGTGGGTTCACCGTTCACCTTCAGCATCATTTCATCGGTGTAGTCTAAATAGTCATTTCCTTTTAAACTGAATTCCACCAATTGATGAACAGGAATTTCGGTTGAACTGACATCATATTCTAAGTCCAGTGCTGTAAGCTTAACGGGCTCGTCATTTTCTGTACACGATATCAACAAAAACAGCAACAACACTGCCGGTATAAAGCGAGATATATTCATAGATTCTTTAGTTGATTTTGATATAATCCTCAAGTGATTTATGGCGTCGAAGTTAATGAATTTTGGAATTATTATAAAGATAATTTCTTTAATACTTTCTTTTTAATTTTTAAATCACTCAGTTTATTCAATATACAGATCTTTTCCTTTTTTTAACCTTAATTTTTCCGGATATTTGCGCTTCGATTATCAATAATTCGTTAATATAGTCCAACTTCAAAAACTTACTTATGAGAACTTTAATAACCGTATTGTTTTTAACCCTCAGCACTGCTTTAATGGCGCAAGATCGCGTACCAAACATGCAATTAAAAGACATGCAAGGACGCACCGTTTCTATGCAAGATATTTCCAAAGATCAATTAGTTGTCGTTTCTCTTTGGGCCACTTGGTGTGTTCCGTGTATAAAAGAACTCGAAGCCATCAAGGAAGTTTATGACCAGTGGCAAGAAGAAACAGATGTGATAATTTATGCGGTTTCTGTAGATGATGCAAGGACTGAAAAACGTGTTCGCCCAATGGTTAATGGAAAAGCGTGGGAATATGAATTTGTGTTGGATCCAAATCACGACTTTAAAAGAGCTGTAGGTGCATCAGCAATTCCTATGCTCTTTATAGCGAAAGACAATAAAATATTATACCGCCGAAATGGATATTCACCCGGTGCAGAAGACGAATTATATGCTAAACTCCAAGAGTTTTCAAACTAAAAAAATACCACAATAAAATTCACCCCAAATGAAAAAAACATTTGCCTTGGTGTTCGCTTTAGGTTTTGGCCTGATGACGTATGCCCAAGAGACCGGCTACTTTTTTGGCGATTTTGAAACAAATTCGCAATGGCTGCAAGACGATGACGACCTTGATTTTAAAGCACCCGATGAACGTTTCCGATCCAATAATTATTTCAATTTGAATTACAGTTACGGTAAATTTACCGCCGGTGTGCAATACGAAGCCTATCTTCCGCAAGCAATGCTGGATTACGAACCTTCCCTAAATGGAGAAGATGGCATAGCGAGTTATTATCTCAGATATCGCGGGGAAAATTTAGATGTCACTGCAGGATATTTTTACGAGCAATTTGGTAGCGGATTGATTTTACGTAGTTATGAAGATCGCCAGTTGGGAATCAATAACTCCCTTAGAGGAATTAAAGCGGTTTTCAGACCGACCAATGCTGTTACACTTAAAGGAATTTACGGTAATCATCGCTATGGTTTTGAACTATCGGAAGGTTTCGTGCAAGTCGTTGATCTTAATTTAGACCTGAACCAAATGTTAGGCTTAGGCGATTGGTTTGTAGAAGTTGGTGGAAGTTACGTGGGCCGTTACCTCGACAGCAGACATGAAATCAGCGATAGTTTACCCAATATGACCAATGCTTTTGCCGGAAGAATGGATTTCTTTAAAGGGAAGTTTTATGGGGGAGTAGAATATGTCCAGTTAGAAAAAAAACCGTTGGTCAACGACAGGCAAATTGAAAATCCAAGACTTTTTGATGGAAATGCACTGCAAGTTAACTTGGGTTTTGCCCAAAGTGGTTTAGCGATTGATGGAACTTTCCGCCGTATGGATAACTTCAGTTTCTACAGTGATTTTATGGAGGAAGGAAACCAGTATAATCAGATGTTAATCAACTATGTACCGGCTTTAACCAAACAACAAGATTATTTGTTGGCCAATATCTATGTCTATAACTCCCAACCCCGACTATTATTCAACAGACAGAATGCATTTGAGGCGCGTTCAGGTGAAGTTGGGACGCAATGGGATGTTTACTATACTGCAAAA
>DATGSA010000255.1:0-9244 GCA_035303085.1 Flavobacteriaceae bacterium | reverse complement strand
AAAACAGGTGAAGGTGGTGAAGAAGTGAAGGGAGAGTTAATGATTTAAGGATTCAAGGAATGAAGAATTTAGTGATTTAAGGAAGAAATGATTCAGGGGAATGAAAGTTTGAAGGAAGCTTTAAACTTTCCAAAAGAACGTGTGCTATTTGAATTTTACCTTGCTTAAAAATTACGGTTAAACATTTCGCAATGAGACCTGACAGGTTTCGCAAACCTGTCAGGTCTGGCCTCCGCATTGATTTACCAATTGAAAATCTCCTCCAAAATGACTAATATAATTCGAACTTTAAGGAAAATCCATTTCCCAAACAACCTTTTCAAGAAAAAAAGGATGCCGCTTCCATCCTCCACGCAGGTTTTCCGTTTTTTATTAACAATGCTGGCGCGAGCGTCCCGCTCGTGACCACAAAATCTATTGTTTCACCAGATATAACTTATCTCACAAATTTGTTTTAGTTTCGAAAGGCTCAAGATTAAAATAGTGTTGACGAATAAATCTTGTTCACTATGGTTATGAACAGCTTAGAGGGTTGGGCTAAAGCCCGGTCGTTGAGACTTCTTTGTGGCAGTCAGTTGAAACAGATAGTAATAAGGCTAGTTTTTTGTCAGATTAAAGTAAACAGGGGTCAACTTTTACACTAAAAAAAATTCCTGTTTTCTCTAAATATTCATCACACGATGTCTATTACCGTTGGATTTATCCAACGGCTAAATTATACCGCTCTACTTGGGCTTTAGCCCAATTTGAACCCTGCTATTAAACAACAAAAAATTAATAATTTTTCATTTAATGGGTATTAAAATTGAAAATATCAACGTTCAATTAAACTAAAGCCTTTCAAAGAAATGTGGTCTATTCAAAAAGCAGCAAAGAAATAAATCCTTGGTTTTCTTATGCCGGATGAGCTCCGAGCCTTGAAAAATATTCAGGGTTTTTACACAATGAAAAGCGCCCATTAAGAATCATCGGATTCTCCTCGATTGGATTTTTCATCTTCTTTTCTTTCTTCATTTTGTTTTTTCATTTCTTCTCCGATTTGGTTACTTGCCGCAAAAGAAGCAATCATATTATTGAGCATTTCACTTCCCGCTTGAGGAGAGTTGGGCAATAAAATGAGGTTGCTGTTCGTATCGCCGCCAATCGATTCTAAAGTGTCGTAATGTTGTGTCACCACAATCAATGCCGAAGCTTCTTGTGAGTTGATGCCAACCGTATTCAACACATCCACACTGTCAAATAATCCTCGGGCAATTTCTCTTCTTTGATCGGCAATACCCTGACCTTGCAAACGTTTGCTTTCCGCTTCTGCTCTTGCTTTAGCCACAATCCGAATCCGTTCTGCTTCTCCTTGGTGTTTCGCCGCAACCTCTTCGCGTTCTGCCGTATTAATCTGGTTCATCGCGCGTTTCACTTTTGTATCGGGATCGATATCGGTAACTAAAGTTTTGATGATATCATATCCATATTCCACCATCGCGTCGTTCAACTCAGTTTTAACCGCTACAGCGATACTGTTTTTCTTTTCAAAAACATCATCGACCAACATTTTTGGCACTTCCGCACGAACCACATCAAATACATAAGAAGTGATCTGATCTTTATGACTCTGTAACTTATAAAAAGCATCGTATATCCTGTCATTGATGACTTTATACTGCACAGAAACGCGGATTTTCACAAAAACGTTATCCTTGGTTTTTGTTTCAATCAGAACATCTAATTGTTGAACTTTAAGATTTACCCTACCGGCAATTTTATCGATAATCGGAATTTTTAGTTGAATTCCTGAGGAACGAATACTGGTGAATTTCCCAAATCGCTCACTCATGGCCGCGGTTTGTTACTTCACCGTAAAAACGGAGCTAAAAAATAAAACCAGAAGTACAAAAGCTACAATTAAATAAGTCATATTCAGAAGTGTTAAAGTTATCCGGGATAGATACAAAAATAGTAAAGCGGTTTAACAGGGATTGAAAAATAATAGTCAAACTCTCATAATTTCCAAACTAAAAATGATTTTGAACCCTTAGAGAATGATATGTTTTTAGCTGTAAATGAAGTTAGCTACAAAAAAGAACACTTTTTATTGCTTTCATATTCATATTTCTTCACCTTTTATTTCGTCTAACCATTAGTCAACATCTTTAATCTTATCCAAATTGACAGCTGCTTTTTTATGGCTTTTTCTAAGCGAGATTTATTAAAAACCGGCTTATATTGAACAAAAGCTATTAATTCCAAATCAGTCAGCGTATTATCCGCTAAGCTTTTTTTACCACGAACTTTAATTCCGTATGGTTTATATGTTTTCTTTATGCCATCCATTATATGTGATTTTGTAGCAGCAACCGTCGGATTGCATATTCTTCATTTATATTTAATCTTAGGTTTTTCTTTTAAACAGCTTATTTTGGTTTCCATATTTAGAAACATTTATTATCTTTGATATGTTATCTAACAACATTGTATGAGATACTTTGAAACAGAATTTTTGGATGAGGCAAAGAAGTTTTTAAAGACACTCCAGCCAAAAATTGTCAAAAAAGTATTTTACAACATTGACCTTGCTGAACAGACCAATGATCCTAAACTCTTTAAGAAACTTAAAAGTGATATTTGGGAGTTTCGGACTAAATATGCAGGGCTACAAATAAGACTCCTTGCATTTTGGGACAAGACCGACAATAAGAAAACTTTGGTAATTGCCACGCATGGTTTTATTAAAAAGGTGGACAAAGTTCCGACAAAAGAGATTAATCGGGCTATAAGATTGAAAGATAAATATTTTGAAACAAACTAAATAATTATGAGGACTAAAGAAATGAAAACATCAACGCTTGCCGAAATGAAAGATGAATTTATCGGTGAAATTGGTACACCGGAGCGTGATGAATATGAATATGAACTACGAATGGAGGTGTTGGGTCGAATGATAAAAGCAGCTCGAAAAGAGCGAGATTTAACTCAAGAAGAATTGGGTAAGCTCATCGGTGTAAAAAAGGCACAGATTTCAAAGCTTGAAAACAGTACCAATAGCGCCACTATTGATACGATAATAAAAGTTTTTAGAGCATTAAAAGCAGAGATTAATTTTAACGTAAAAATTGAAGACGACTTTATTAAACTCGTTTGATAAAAAAGAGAATCGCACATACGCCAAGTTATAAGTGTAATTCAAACTAATGTGCTTAAGTTGAGAGCGTTGAATCAAGTCGTAAATGTCAAAATTAAAAGCGCTTCTAATCTCGCACTACGCTGATACTTGATCCGATAACGATATCTGTAGAGAGATGGTTTTGCCCTTAATTTTAACTTTCAACGCTATGTATCCCAGCTCTTTTTTTGCATAATATCCACACAAAACTTATCTTGTAGTTTTGAATCGCTTTATCATTAAACTTCCTGTTTTAAAAGCATCCCGATAACAAGGTTTTTATGAATAGTTTTATCAACATCACAGAATTGCTCACGGCGTTAAATCGTGAAAAGCAACTCCTTGCCGAAATGTTTGGGAAACGGAAATCGATCGCTTACAAATATTCCGATGCGATAGCGTTGGTTGATTATGACGAGAATCGATTGGATTATCTCATCAAAATGGAAGTGATTCGTGAGAGCGATGGATTGTTGGAAATCGACGATCAATATTTGAAGTTTTTTGAGCAAATTCTGTCCGTTAACGAAGAGATTAATTCCTCGCTTATCGATGACAACCTTAAAGTAATCAAGGAAAATATCAACTATTTTCTTAACGAAAACGTTGCTTCGCGCAAGCATATTTATTTAAAGCGGATTAAAAGAACTTTTCGAAACATAGGAAAAACCACTTATCGAAGTGTCATTGACTTACGGCGGAACGTGGAGAACACTTTTAAAAACGAACCGAATTATAAGAATAAGCAACTTAAGCTCAAGAATTTAGATGAGAAAAGTAAGTTGATTAAAAGTTTGATAGACCAAACGCTGTCTTTGACCGATAAAGAAGAACGCACTTTTTATAATCGTGCATTGGATAGTGAGCTCAAACAAATCGTCACCGATTTAAAATTGTTGTTGCGCGAGTGTTCACATAATCTGATTGAGATTCAAGCGCAGATTATAGATTACCTGAATCAGATTGATTTGCAAGGAAAGTTTTTGGAGCAATTGCGGAAAGTCAAATATCTCAAAGATCATTTTACCCTGGAAGCCGAAACGGATATCAAACAAATTTTAAATCAAAAAAATCAGGTGATATTTGAAAAACGTGTCGGAGAGCCATTAAATCTTTCCTTGGAAGAATTGCAAAATAACGAATCGGCTTTTGAGACGATCAAACGCGTTGCAGAAAGGTTTAAAGACCGACAACAACAGCAACCTGTTGTGGCTGAAAAGATAGCTGATGAATTTCTTGAAGATAATTTGGAGGAAGAATTAATTATCGATTTTGAAGAAATTAGAAATCATTTTGTCGCCGGCGGACAAGATTTGTTTAATTTTATTCTGAATTATGACTTTTTGATGGAGGTGGATTTTGAAAAAAGAGTGACGATTTTCTGTCAAATGGCCTCTCAATACGAATTAGATTTTGAAATAGAAGACGATTATGCGGTCGAAAACCATATTGAATACGCAATGATTTATCCTAAATAAAAAACGAAATGACAAAATACGTTTCCGATATATTTGAAATCCTCAGACGCGGGCAATTCATCTGTTCGAATAGTCCGGATGATGAGATACAGAAGTTGTATAAAATCATGGAAGATGAAGATACTTTTAATGAGCTTTCTGACTACTTCGAGCAAATCAATTATATTTTGGAGTGGGGAAACGAGTACTTCTACTTTAGCCGAAAAGAAAAAAATGCTGATCTCGACAGGAAATTAAATAAGGCATTCGAATGGATTGATATTTTGGATTTTTTAAAAACCTATAACAGCACTTTTGATGTAGGATACAGATTTACGCCTGCCGAAATTGTCAATCAACTCAAAAACAATGCTGACCTTAAACACAAGTTGGAAAACCTCAAGAAAATCGGAAGAAACAAAAAGAAGTATGATGAGCGCGTCCGAAAAATTATCGAAAAATTGGAAAGAGATAATTTCATCACTTTGGAAGATGAAATCTCAGAGAGTTATAAAGTGTTGACCTCTTTCAATTATTTAAAAGAATTAATTTCAATCATTAATATTCCGGAAGACATTCAAAATGAGATACCTCAATAAAATTGTTTTTATCAATAGTGCCTCGGTGCAATATGCTGAAATGGAATTGGACGGAAATGTCCATTTGACCGGAACGCAAGGTGTTGGAAAAAGCACCTTACTTCGAGCTATTTTATTTTTTTATAACGCCAACAAAATTAAGTTGGGAATACCAAGAGAGAAGCAGAGTTTTGATGAGTATTATTTCCCTTTCCAAAACTCCTATATCATTTATGAAATTGTCAAAGAGGAAGCCACATTTTGTGTGCTGGCTTATAAGGTGAACGGAAAAACCGCTTTTAGGTTTTTTAATTCCGAATATAAAAGAGAATTGTTTATCGACGAAAATAACCGTGCTTTTCAGAGTTGGGATGAGATCAGAACAGCTTTTGGTCGTCATATTTATTACACGCCGATTGTCTCGAGTTACAAAGAATTTCGACAAATCATCTATGGCGATAACAAAGGAATGAAACCCAATTTCAGGAAATATGCACTGCTGGAAAGCAAGCAATATCAGAATATTCCGCTGACGATTCAAAATGTATTTCTCAATTCAAAATTGGAAGCTAAGTTCATCAAAGAGACGATTATCAAATCGTTAAATGAAGAGGAATTTTCATTGGATTTGGAAAATTATTTAAAAAATCATTTGCGCGATTTTGAAAGCCAAATTAATGATATCAGTATCTGGTTTAAAAAGAACAAAAAAGGACAGATTATCATTCGCAAACAAGCGGAGAAAATTATAGACCTTTATCGAAAGTTCAACTTCCTCAAACAAGAGAAGCAAGAAATAACAGCGGAGTTGGCGGGACGAATGGAATTTATAGAACATGAAAAACCCAAACTCACCGCTGAACTTCATCGGGAAAGCACAAGTCTCGATAAGTTGAAAGAAGAAGGTGAAAAGCTAAAAAAATTGCATTCAAATAGGGAACAAAAACTTATTTCAGCAATTGATTACCTTAAAAAAGAACTCAGAAAAGCTAAGAAAAAGCAAGATCGTTATGCAGCGCAAAACATTGAAGAAGTTATTCAGAAAGTGGAAAATAAAAACACTTGGATAAGTAAAAAGAAATCGCTGGAAGAAGAGAAATCCACTTTAACCGCTGCTTTTGCGGATATCGAACAAAGGTTTGAGAATTTGATCCGTCAAGTTCAAAATCAGCTTGTGGAATCAAAAAACGAGAAGGAAGCTACGATAAATAAAATCGAACGCAATTTCACAAAAGAAGAAACTGATCTTGCTAATACTTATAGAGGAATTATTGATCAGATTGAGGAAGGAGAAAAAGACCAATTGGAAAATGTGCAAAATGAAAAAGAAACTTTGGTTGGTCAAAAAAATCAACTGCACAACAAAAAATCCGAACTCAAACACCAGCGCTTTTTCGAAAAGGAAATAAATGATTGTCTTGAAGAATTAACGGAATTGAAACAGGCTGTTTCCACTTATAAAAATGAAATCGAAAAGAGACAAAGTCAAAAAGATACGCTTCGTAAACAAGGCGAATTGGAAACGGAAAAAGTGAAGCAATACGCTGAAAATAAGATTGATAAATCCAAAGAAAAACAAGAGCAGTATCGTTCGGAAATTTCGGGTATTCAACATAAAATCAAACAGAGTGAATCTTCACTTTATGGTTGGTTGGATAAAAATATACCGAATTGGGGAGAAACCATAGGAAAAGTTATCGATGAAGAAGAGGTTTTGTTTCACACCGATCTTAATCCTAAGTTGTCAAATGAAGAAAACCATAATTTCTTTGGAATAGAGCTCAATTTAAATGCCTTAAAAAGTCGGGTGAAAACGTTGGAAGAATATCGACAAGATATTGAGGTTTTTCAGAAAAAGGTTGAAGAAATCCGAAAGGAAATAAATCGATTGGAAGAACAGAAAAATGCAGATTTATCTCGAATTAATAAAAGATTCAAAATAAAATTAAGTCGTTTGGAAGATGAGGTTTCTGAAAAAGAATATAAGCTTGCTCAAGATGAAAATCGCTTGAAGAAAAATAAAGTAGCTTTAGAAGAATGGAAAGAAAAAGGAAAGACTGAAAAGAAAAGTATCCTTGAAGATATCGAGCAAAAGTTAAACAAAACTGCTGCTGAAAAATTAAAAGTCGAAAAGGAGCAGCAGCGAATTCTGAAAAGTATCAGTCGTCAAATAAGTTTAAAAAACACCGAGCGAGATAAAAAAATAAATGAATTAAAGACGGAGAAAACGCAGCAAATTCAAGAGATAAACAATTCATTTAAAGAGAAAGAAACGGTTTCCATAAAACGTATTCAAGAATTAAAAAATCAACAGCACGACGAGTTTTCAAGGAAAGGAGCAGACACCAAGAGGATTCGAGAAATTGATGAGGAATTGCTTCACATTGAACAAGAGCTGAGTTTTATCACAGAAAATGAAGCCTTGGTAATTGAATATAAAAAGGACAAAAGAGAGTTTTTCGACAAAGTGCAACAGTGGAAAACCGAACAAAAGAATAAAGAAAATCAAAAAGAAAACATTCTCGAAGTTCACCGAAAAGAACAGCAAAAAGCAAATAAGAAATATCAAGACCAAAGGACTTTGGTGAATTCTATTAAAGATAGCCTGAATGTATTTGAAAAAGATGAATTGAAGTTTTCAGAATTTAAAAAACTACCTGTTTATTTGGAGATGGAGCCTTTTTTGATTCCACCTAAAAATCAAAAGTCATTTTCAAAACTTGCTGTGAGTAGCATTAATGAATTAACGGGAAAACATTATGAAGGAATAGAAACCCTCAATAGCTTAAAACAAGCTGTTGGATTGTTCACCGGAAATTTCAGTGCCAATAACATTTTCAATTTTGAAGTGAGTTTAAACACCGATAAAGAATTTTTGGAGTTCGCCGTTGAACTGAAAGAATTTATTGAAGAAGATAAGATTGCAGAATATGAAAAAAGAGTGAATAATAAGTTTGCGGATGTTATTCATAACATAGGAAAAGAGACCAATGAATTGCTTTCCAAAGAAGCCGAAATCGAAAAAGTAATTCGGAAAATCAACAATGATTTTGAAACCAAAAACTTTGTGGAAGCCATCAAAGAAATGGAGATGCGCACCCAGAAAAGTTCAAATCCGATTGTGCGATTATTAATTCGGATAAAAGATTTTAATGAAGAGAATAATTTGATTTTAGGAGAAATTAATCTGTTCAACGTCTCGGGAAATTCTACGCAGAATCAAAAAGCGGTCAATTTATTAAAACAATTGGTGAAGGAATTGGAGCGCTATAAACACAACAGTTTGAGCTTGTCCGAATCTTTTGATTTGAAGTTTAGAATTGTAGAAAACGACAACAATTCCGGTTGGGTAGAAAAATTGTCCAATGTAGGCAGTGAAGGAACTGACGTTTTGGTGAAAGCGATGATTAATATCTTGTTGCTCAATGTTTTTAAAAGCGATGTATCTAAAAAATTCAAAGATTTCAAATTGCATTGTATGATGGATGAAATCGGCAGACTGCACCCGACTAACGTAAAAGGAATTTTAAGATTTGCCAATGAACGCAATATTTTCCTGATCAACGGTTCGCCGATTAGTCAAAGTGCAACCGATTATAAATACACCTATAAGCTGAGCAAACACAAATCTCAATCCGATCCGAATAAATATATAACCAAAGTAAATCGCTTGGTAAAAGTTAGAAATAAAGTACTATCTCGATGAAGTTAAGTTTAAAAATTGCCAAAGCTTTACAGCAACTTATCGAAGGAGAAATTCTCCCGGCCAGCAGCGCAAAAAGTAAATTAATCGATCGGTTGGTATCAGAAAATATCCTTTATAGAAAAGGGAAACATCGCCGCACATTACATTTACAAGATGAGAAAGGTTTGGAATTGTTTTTGGTCAATCAATTGCAAATAAATGATTTATCCCGATTTATTGAAGCCAGAGAAAATGAAAAATCAACTCGTTCAGAATTTGTAAAACTGACAACAGATTCTAAAGGTTCAAAAGAACGCGCTTTCAAAGGTTTTTTGGTAAACAGTTATTTCCCGATTAAAGCGAAGTT
>DATGSA010000254.1:0-16344 GCA_035303085.1 Flavobacteriaceae bacterium | reverse complement strand
GGCAAAATTCCTGAATCGATGATCTCTTTGACCACTGCTTCGGTTACATAACCTGTATCGGTTGCGGGTTTTACCACTGCCGGCATTCCTGCCATCCAGTTGGGAGCACATTTTTCTAACATTCCCCAAACCGGGAAATTGAAAGCATTAATGTGTACGGCGACTCCTTCTTTAGGCACCAAAATATGATGTCCCATAAATTTACCACCTCGTGAGAGATCGACCGGATCTCCTTCTATATCATAAGGTTGGTTAGGAAATTCTTTCCGCATAGAAGCGTTGGCGAATAAATTTCCAATTCCTCCGTCTATATCAAACCAAGCATCTCCCCTGGTTGTTCCACTGTGGTAACTCACTTCGTAAAAGTCTTTTCTTTTTCCCCAAAGATGAAAAGCGAGTTTTTTCAGCATATTACCGCGTTCGATAAAAGTCATTTTCCGCAATGCCTCGCCATTTTCACGACCGTATTGCAAAATAGAGGGAATATCCAGTCCTTCCGTTGAAACTAATTTATGAACATCTCCCGTTACGGAATCATAAACCGGTTGGCCTTCTCCTTTTCCTGTTACCCAACTTCCCTGAACGTAATGTTTGGCTTTTGTCATGATGTGAATTATGTTTTAATATGTCTCGCATCTGCATTTTTAAACCACGCAGACTAGAAACAATTGATTATTTATATTTATCCCAAAAATAAGAAATTTGAGGCTCATATCATTAGAATGAGCAATACCATTTTGTCTTCAAGTTGAATTTTGTGTAATTCAATAAAAAATTAGGAAAAGTTTGTGGAAATAGCTGAATAGAAATGAAAGTTGAACTCTTTTGTTGTGTTGGAGTCAAAGGGTTTTCTACCATAAACTGCACTTCGCTTGTATAGGATTATTATGGTTAAACTCCCAACGGAGTTTTGTTTATTACTTTGGATTTACTTTTGACACTCCATTATCAAGTGCAATGAAGAGAAATACAGACTTAAGGAACTTAACATCAAATTTTTTAAAATAAAAGGAGAATAGTTACGAAGGAAAATCACTTTGAAAAATAAGGTAATAAAATTTTAGAGCGGGATATTGTTATGGTTATGAGGGCAATAAGGTTTGGGGTTTGCACGGTTTATGTTGCTGCTTTGAAAGCCTCATTTCCCATATCACATCGCAAATTATTTCGCACTTTCAGCGTTTTTTACTCGGGTTCGGTTTTTAGGATGAGTGTTGTTTTTTAATATTGCGCTCTTTCGGAGCTTGATGAATTTTTGGAATAGCATTCTTTGTTTTTTCTGAATAAATCTAATCTTTCGGTTGATTTTTCTCCCATTCCCAAGCACTGGACAAAGCTTTGTCTAAACTTCTTTTTGCTTTCCAACCCAATATTTGATTTGCTTTTTTGATATCAGCGTAAGCAGCGGTGACATCTCCTGCTCTTCTATCAGCCATTTTATAAGGTAAGTTTTGTTGAGTAACCTTTTCAAAAGTTTGGATAATTTCCATCACCGAACTTCCGGTGCCGGTTCCAAGATTGAAAACCTCGTAGTTTTCCGTTGCTTCGTTTTTCAACAGCCGTTCCAATGCTCGCACGTGAGCCTCGGCTAAATCCATCACGTGGATATAATCTCGGATACAAGTTCCGTCGGGGGTGTTGTAATCATCGCCAAAAACGGACAATTCTTTTCTTTTTCCGATAGCGGTTTGGGTGATAAAAGGCACTAAGTTCTGAGGGGTACCAATGGGTAATTCTCCAATTTTTGCTGAAGGATGTGCCCCGATAGGGTTAAAATATCGCAAGGAAATAGCCTTAAATTCTTTTTCACTTTTAGCATAATCAGCAATCATATTTTCTCCGATGAGTTTGGTGTTTCCATAGGGAGATTCTGCTTTCTTTAACCGAGCGGATTCAGTGATTGGCAATTCATCTGCTTGTCCGTATACCGTACAAGAAGAACTGAATATAAAATTGGATAAGTTTCTTTTTTGCATCGCTCGGAGCAGATGTATCAATCCACCTACATTATTTTCATAATACAACAAAGGTTTTTCCACGCTTTCTCCCACAGCTTTAGAAGCGGCAAAATGAATAATTCCTTTCAAATCAGGATACTGGTCGAAAAATTTAGCTACGGCAATTTTATCTCTCAAATCCAGTTTATGAAATTCTGGGGTTTTATTGGTGATTTCAGTAATTCCTTCCAAAACATCTACGGTTGAATTTGACAAATCGTCAATAATTACTACTTCATAGCCTTGATCTAACAACGCTACCACTGTGTGGGATCCGATGTATCCCAACCCGCCGGTCACTAATATTTTCATTTCTTTAAATTTTCACCAAAAATAACAAATTTAAACCTTATCAAACGAGGATTGGGTTTAGAAAACAAATCAAATTATCTCCACGGCAACAGCCCTTGAAGTTGATCCCCTTGATTAAACTTCTTCCAGTCAAGAATTAATAAATTACGAAATAGTTGAACTCTTTTGGAGTTCTTTGTGTGCTGTTTCGATTTTGTTTTTCGTGATAAATTCTTTAGTCCCTTTAAGATTTTTTCAGTAAATATAAAAAATGGGACATATAGGATTATAACTTTTCCAAAGTACAGGGGGAAATTCGAGAACTTTGAAAAAGTAGATGAAAGGACTATCTGCTGCTTTTCTAAAGGTTTACAATACTTTCTAAAGATTTTGGATAAGTTCGATAAGTTGAAACACGTAATCATTTAAATACGATTCATTCGCTTAAAAGTTTAAAACTTTTTAAACTCACCTGAGAACCATCTTTGTTTGCCAGTTTGTCAACGGTTTTAATCTTTTTCTTTTTTCAAAATCTTATTAATCATTCCGGTAACATCATCTGAAAAATTGGCGAAATAAATCACCGGAAGATAGATTGCAGTCATAATTGTAGATTTAATGGCGATACCCCAAAAGGAATTTGGATGAAAGTTTAAATAGGTAAATATCCAAGTGAAAACGCCGATAAACACCGTCAAAATTATAGTTTTTAAAGTGAAGGGTTGCATATTAAACTTCCTATATACGAACCAGATTTTGAGCAAATCATAGACGAGAAAAGCACTCAAACTTGCTATAGCGGCTCCGTAAAGTCCCCAAGCAGGAATCATTAGCGAATTTAAAATGAAAGCGAGGATTACGGTGATTATTGCCGCCACTAAAAGCAATCGATAATAATCAGAGTTTTTAAGGATACTCCCTCCTATTCCCAATATATTTCTGGATAATTTGATCAATGCCAAGAGGGTTAAAATCCCTAAGCTGATATGATATTCCGGTGATAAAAAATCATAAAACTGATTGGCATTAGCGATGATTATCGCAAATAAAAAACCGCTGATGGTGTATAAACTGATAGAGCTCTTTTTATACAGCACATCCAATTCCAACCACTTTTTTGAATTCATCAAACTTGCTGTAATCGGGAGGGTAATTTGTCGCATCGCTTTGATCGGAACTTCGATAACGGTAACAATAAATACCGCAATCGCATAGACTGAAACATTTCCGATAGACATAAAATGCGGAATCATGGTTTTATCTAAATCCAGCAAAACATTGGAAGCCACTCCGGCCAACAATATTAAAACCGAATATTTTACGATTCTTGAAAAATCTTTGGGAAGTTTGAAACTTATTTTTGGCGGTAACAAATAGAAGGCATATCCCATCATAATCAAGCTTCGCAAAACATAGACAGCGGTTATAGAGTAAAGAAATTCTACAACTGAAATTTTATCGACATATACTAAGAGAAGCAAGAGCATAGTTAAGACCCGATGAAAAACTTCACGCATAAAATTTCCGAAAACACTTTTCAATTTTATCCTCCCCCAATTAAAAAATATCTTGAAATACGCTTCGGTAATTGCGATAACGAAAATCAACCAAATAAAGGGATCCATTTCGGGGCTTTCGGCAAAATAACCTTGAATGGCTTGGTAAAAAAACAATCCAAATAATCCAAACAAACCTCCTGAAAAAAGGGGTGTAATCAACCCTAACCCAAGCAATCTTCTTTTATCATCTTCAGATTTATAGCTGGTGAAAAATTTAATCAGCGTATCGGGCATTCCGAAATTGACAAAAGCAGACAACAGCGAGCCGGTAGCCAAAACTGTCATTACTACCCCATAATAGGTTTTTCCCAAAAAGTGTGGATAAAACAAAAGGGTATTTATTGCGCCAATACCAAACCCGGCATAGGTAGTGATTAAGTTTTTTACAGATTGACTTTTTACAATTCCCATAAATTGCTTTAATACAAATTATCCGTTCAGCGATTAGAAAATATTCTTTAATCAGTCGTTGGAAGATAACTTGGTTTGAATTTTCAATTGCTATCGATTTTATCTTGCTGACAAATTTTCAATGCAAAAGTAATTGATTTTTTAATGATGGCTGTTGAACTTGAAAAATCATCTGTTAATAGAAAAACGCACCAAAAATATTAGTTGATTTACATTTTAGAATGGATAACCTATCGCAAAATTGAATACCGGATTTTTATAATCAAAATTCCAGTTTTCCGCCGGCTTTTTCAGGGGTGAAGATAAATCTAAACGAATTACAAATCCTTGGACGTCCACTCTTACCCCCACTCCAGTTCCGATACCGAATTCTTTTATAAAATCTTTGGAGAATTTCCCACCCGGCAGACTTTCATTTTCCTTATACAGCCAAACGTTTCCTGCATCGGCAAAAACCGCTCCTTTCAAAAACGATATAATTGGGAATCTATATTCCAAATTTGCTTCTAAACGAATATCTCCGGCTTGATCAAAATAGGAATAAGAATCCGGGTCTGGTTTATAAGTACCCGGTCCAATTCCTCGAATTTTGAAAGCTCTCAAACTGTAAGGTCCTCCGGCAAAAAACTGTTTTACAAAAGGCAAGGCATCGGAATTTCCATAAGGCAATCCCCACCCGCCAAATAAATGTCCTACTAAAGTTTGTTTCCCTTTTCGATCTAAATCGAAGTGGTAGCTCACATCAATATCTGCTTTGGCATATTGTGCATATCTCAAACCTAAAAAGGTTCTATCTCCGTCGGTTTTCTTTTTTCCGAACAAACTCAATCCATTTCCGGCAATATCTAATCCACCTTGAAAATAAACTCTTCCCCTTTGATCTTCTTCACTCAATTCGTTATAGGTAAATCGATAAATCAATCCAGCGATAAATTGTTGTTCAAAACTTCTTTTTAAATAAGGATTTTCTTCTAATGCTTGATCAAATCTTTCACTGGTGTCTCCTAATTTAACATAATCGATATTGATTAGATTAAGATTGTGGTTTACAAATCTATTTTGGTCCCAGATGTAACCAAAAGAGGTAGAAAAAGAATTTAAAGTGTATAGGTTTTTCCTATTCATATAATCGATACCCGCTGAAATTTGGGTTTTGGGAATTGCATATCTAAAAGTATCTTCAAAATCACCCGGAAACAACATTCGTGGAAAGAGTAAGGAAGCTTTCAATCCTAAATTTAAAGTTTGATCACCTTTATTTCTTTTTGAAAACTGTTTTTCATAACCAAAATTGGGTTCAATTCTCAACATTTCACCTGCTCTGAAAATATTTCGATTGGTATAAACTGCCCCCAATCGCGGCCCGGTAAATTCATTCGATTTTGTTACCATTTCTAAATGAAATTGTATTCCTCTCTTTGGTAAAGGAGATAAGGAGATAGTGCTGGTTAAATGTCTATTTCCGGAAGAATCGACAATCGTATCTGAATCGGAGTATTGTATATTTACAAATTTGTAGGTTCCTATATTAGACAATCTTCGACTGGTGAATTTGGAACTTTCGGAATTGTAATATTGTCCTTCTTCCAACAATATAAAAGGACGCAGACGCTTAGGTTTAAAAAACGGATATTCTTTGCTCTGAATAAAATCAACATTTTTCACATTCACTGTATCTTGAACTCCATAAACCGTATCATTATAAACTCCGGTATACACCAAAACACTATCGATAATATAGGGATATTTAGCTTTTTGAGGCATTTCTTCTTTTAGCTTGAGATACAAATTCAAAGCGCGTTTACTTTTGGTATTGGTATCAGCTTCAAATAATAGGAAGTCGTCATTAAAATAATAATATCCTCTATCTTTCAAATATTGATCGATGCGTTCCCGTTCGGATTTAAACTCCGCTAAGTTAAAATCCTCTTGCTCTTTGATTAGGGTTTGATTCAAGGATTCCAAAATTTTATCGTTGATATCGGCGGGGTCGGTTGAATCGGCTTCAAAAATAAATTCTTTAATATAATACGGTTGATCGGCTTTTATATCATAATAAACCTTAGCTGTCTTTTTACTGGAATCTATTTTTACTTCACTGTTTATTTTGCTGTAAAAAATACCGTTGTTTTCCAGTCGATTTCTTAATATCTCCTCTGTATTTTCCACTTCAGATTCTGAATAATAAGCCGGTTTTTCTCCGAGTTTATCATACATAAACTTTCTCCAGAAATTGTGACTTTTTTCATGATACACATAATAATAGTGCAATCCGGGATAGATTCCTAAAAACCTCGAATTGGGTTCAGGATAGAGCACCTCTTCTAATTTATTTTCCAAAGCGGATTTATTTTTCAACTTTTCGGAAGATTTCAGATCAATTTCTGCACCGCGGTAGAGAAACTTATCCTCAGGAATATATTTTTTAACGGCACAAGCCGAAAAACTGAACAATACTAAACAAAAGATTATATTTTTAAATTTACCCATTAATCCGTATTGTTTTTAGATTGGTCATTTTCCTCATTATTTCTAACAGCTTCTTTTTCAATTCCTTCTTTATTTTCTTCTTGCTTCCTTTTTTCTCTTAGCTCGGCAAAATATTTATCCGGATCATGAAACATACTTCTCCACAAATATTTAAACCTATTGAAATCTCTTTGGAATAACACTCCGATTCCATTTGTGAAAATTTGCCCGTCAATTACATTTTCATATTCATTTTTCCTAAACCCTCTCAATCTCCACCTTCCGTCTTCAGTTAATAAATATTCGATACTGACATTTCCTACCAATGGTCTTTCTTCTCCGGGTTGCAAATCACCTTGAACATTCATTTCAGTTCCTACTTTTACGATAAATCGATCATTGAAAAGACGTTGTTCAGCAGTAATATCCAAATCTGTACGTTGTTGAAAACTTCCACCTGAATAGGTTTCATAACTATCCAATCCGAAACTCAGCCTAAATCCTGAATCTCCGGTAAATTGATCAGAGAAATTATTTAATTGATCGGTTAAAGCTTGATTCAAGTTATCTCTTGCCATAGAAGCAAACCCTCCTCCACTTCCATCGGAACCCTGCGGGAAAAACCGATTGAGCACTAATAAAGAAAAGACCTGTTTGTTGAGTTCTCCTTCATTTTCTTGCGTTTGTCTTACTTGACTATAAACAGATCCGCCCATTGCCCCTTTGGACTCTTCTTCCAAATCCAAACCAAAGCTAAGATCTGGCTTGTCAATACTTCCCCCAACATTCAAATATACTAAGAATGGTAATTTTTGTTTATATCTATTTCGATCTTCTTCACTTTCTCCTGCTGTTGCGCTTCCCATTAATCCAGCTGGAGAAGCTTTTACGGAATAAATAGCAGTTACATCTAAATCTGCATCCATCAAATCTCCCGACCAATTTATGGAGCTGCCTTTTTGAAAATCAAACTTTCGTTTTACCAAGTTATACAAACTCAATTTATAATACCCGTCATCTATGGTATAGCGACCGGATAAATTCATTTGTCCATTGGGGTTGATTCGAAAATCCAAGTCTCCATCTCCAGTAATCTGTAAATTATCATTTGTTCTGGGATCTACTATTACACTAAAAGTTGCACCTTTATCAATTTTGATATTGGTATGCAAACTCATCCCTTTGATTTCTGCATTTTTGATCGAATCTTTCTTATTTTCAATTACATAAACCGGGGCATCTCTGTTGACAAACTTTACCACGCCTTCCTGAGTTTCCTTGGCTGTTTGTGCTGCGGAAAGTGCATAAGTAAAATCGGTATCATCTTTAACCGTTATATCCATATCGATATCCGGACTTGCAGTTCTTCCTTTAATGGTTCCATCCAAATCGACATTTGCTTTTCCATAGAACAAATCATTATGTTCTTCTGTTGAATTCATCAATTGAAAATTATTAGCTTTCAGTTTTAAATCAAACTTTGGACTGCGAAGCGTACTGATTATCACATTTCCATTTACGGAAAGCTCTTGATTTTTTTCATCTTGAATGGTAAAGTTATTAAATCTCAAACCTCTGTCGTTAATTTCTATGGCATCCTCATCAAAGGTGAATTTTGTATTGAGTTGCGCCACTTTGAAGGAAGCTTCATTAAACTTCAGTTGACCATCATATTTCGGAGATTTAGTACTTCCTTCAATAGCTATATTTCCTGAAAGATATCCTGATCCTTGAGTTAATTCATTTTGAGATAAGCCTCCAAGCGTTTCCATTCCAAGCCTATCTATGTTAAAGTCCAACTTAAATTCCGGTACTTCTTTACTCACAAAACTTCCTTTTGCTCCCAAATCAACATCCTTTCCTTTTAAATCCATTTTAAAACGATACTCATTGAGTTCTTTAGATAAAGCTTTCAACGATAAATTACCGAGAGGAGTTTGATAAACCTGCAATTCATCGATACCAAAATCGGCCAAAATCCCGATTTTATCCATCGGATTGACCACGACGATATCACCTTGTAAATTCCCTTCTGCTAAATGCTCATCCGGATTAACCAAGGCTATTAAAGTTTCTAAATTAAAATCTTTGAAACCAATACCTATATTCTTGCTTTTAGTTTCCATCAGATCATTAGCAACTTTCAAAGATCTGTTCTCTTTATTTAATTCAAAATTATGGGCTTCAATACTCTTTTCTTTAAATACAATTTCGTTGTCTTCGGGTATATTCCAGGTTTCATTATTCAACATCAGGTTATAAGGCAACAGATGAAATCTTATATTATTATTTTCGCCTGAAGTCTGACTATGGAAGGAGTAGAAAATTTCTTCATCCTCGTCTAAGGAAAAGAAGTTGGCGGTCAAAATCCCATCAGTTAAATCTCCGGTTAGGTAAGTCTTGTACATTCCAAATCCACCGGCATTTAAGTTATCAAAACCTAAAATGAATTGGGCGACATCCCGTCCGGCATTAATATCAAAATACAATTCATTAATAATATTGTTTTCAAAATTTAAAAGGGAAAGACTAACATTCGAGTTTAAAATATCTTTTTTTTGATCAAATTTTGCTTTTATCGCAACGGTATCCATTTCTACAATTCCAGGAACCAGCATATCGGTAAGTATCGGATGAGGCGTTACAATCATATCGGCATCGACCATAATCGACTTTCTCAAAGTATCTGTTTCAATAACAGTATCCTCTTTAAAATAACGCTTCAATTGACGCTCAACTGCCTGACCAACCTCTTCGGGTGGTGCATTAGCCGCCAATTGACCGCTTAATATTTTACTGTTTATAGCAAAAAAAGTGCTGTCTTTTTCAATGGTACCGCCCATATTCCAAGCCCCTAATAAGTAGGTTTTATCGTCATAATAAATGTTTCCATCTATCAAATGGCTCTCTAAACTTAAACCCTCTTTATTATTTTTCAAATCGGCCATAAGGGAAATATTGGTGTTGATTTCTTTATCCATCAAATTGAGTTTCTGCAAATCTGCTTTTTCAATATCTAAGTCAAGGGCTAATTTTTGACCCAAAGAATCCATTTGAATTTTTGAAGTCAGAAGCATGTTTAAGTTATCGTCGAGATAATTTAAAAAGACACTTCCATTTCCATCTGTCAGGTTTCCTTTGATTTTTAAGGCGGAGAAGTCGTAATTATTGAATTCCAACTTACTGAATTCGGCATCTATATCTCCGGTCAAATTTTCTAACGAACTCCCGTGTC
The DNA here is from genome assembly GCA_035303085.1 of Flavobacteriaceae bacterium. Lineage (GTDB taxonomy): Bacteria > Bacteroidota > Bacteroidia > Flavobacteriales > Flavobacteriaceae > JAJYSO01. The sequence continues at coordinate 6,382 of DATGSA010000254.1, read as the reverse complement.
CCTGAGTCTTGAGATTTAATTCTATTTTTCCAATATTCGGATTGTTCAATATTTTCCCAAGATCAAAATCTGTTACATCTAAAACTGCATCAAAGGCGATTAACTCTTTATTTTTAAAACTTCCATCCACATTGATTTCGCCTTCGGGTATTTGAAGTAAAGTTTTTGTTTTTAAATCGTCTAAGCTTCCGTAAAGCTCACTTTGCATATAAATTGTTTCAGGAACAGTAATTCCGATCTCTTCTTCATCGACAAATACAAGTACTTCTTGGCGAATTGTATTTAAGCGGAAATGATCAATACTCGCATAGAGTTGTTCCGGAATAGTTAGATTTCTTAATTTTCCACGAGTATTTATGTTTGTGCTGCCCCACCGCACATTAAAAACCGGTAAATCCAACTGAGCTAAACTTCCCTTAGCTTTTATTTTACCTGTAATTTTATTTCGACTTAATTTTGCGACGTATTCATTGGATTTCAAATCAGGAGCAAAACGAAATGCTTCTTTTAAATCGATTGAAAAGTCACTCAAATCAACATTGAAATCGGATTGATCCGGATGTTGAATTAATTCATTTATTGAAGTATATTGTAAACCTAATTGCCCATTCAACTTATTTTGAACGGTTTGCAACACAAAATCTTTTAAGCCCAATTCGGTTTTGTTTAAATTCAATTTGAAACCGAGCTGTTCCAGATTTAGATCGCTATGATTTTCTCGAAAAGCCAATTGTTTAAAGTCAGCGGTCAAATACTCCTCTTCTCCTAATTCCAAGTCTTCTACGGCCAAAGTAAAATCTTTTAAATCTATAAAATCAGGGTTGAATTGTTTGTTGTGTTTGGGTTTTTCTCCAACCTGATAAAGAAGGTTATTATCAGCAAAATCTATGGAACGCACTTTCACATTCCAGTCAGGCCATTCAAAAGTAAAGGCTTCTTCAACTTCATCCTTGGCATCTTCTCCCAACTCCTTAGCTTTTTTATCGGCTTCACTCGGTTTCCCCATCGAAAGATGAATATCGGATTGATGAAGATTTAATCGATTGATCTCAATATCCTGTTTGGCCAGATCAGCTTTGGGAACCTCAACAAGAAAATCGCTCAAATCAGCTTCGGCTTCCATATCATCGGGAATCGATTTATAATTGGCTTTTACGTTGGTAAGTTTTAATTCGTCTAAACGAAAGAATGGCAAAGTGGAAGCGGCAGTATCTTTAGTCTCGGCGAATGGTTTGGTTTGGGTATAATTTATTTCAGTATTTTCTAACTGCAATTTCTTTGCTTCAAATACCATTTTATTCAAATCGATGTTTTTTCCGCGAAATTTGAAGTTGCCTAAATTTAATTTTGCGTCTATACCCATAACCGCATCATCAAAAGTTAAGTCGAAGTTGGAAAAATCTATACTTCCCACATTAATTTCGGGAAGTTTTTGATCTTTCGGTTTTGGTTCTTCGGGTTTTGCTTGTGCCGGATCGCCCGCAAAAGCATCGATTAAAAACTGGAAATTATATCCCGCTATGGAATCTTTTCTATAAACATTGGCTTTTAAACCATTCCAGGTTAAGCGATTTAAACTGATTGGTTCGCCTTTAATAATGGGAATTAACGGAATAGCAGCTTCTAACTCTTTTGAATACACTAAAGTATCTCCTTGTTTATCTTCAAGGTACAAACCTTGTAAATTTACTTTTCCACTGAAAGTAATAAAGAGTTTGTCTATACTAACTGCTGTATTGGTTTTTTTCGATACAAATTTCGTGGCTTCTGTTGTGATAATACCTTGGCCCCAGGGACTTCGAATAAAAAGAAGCAGTAAAATTATAAGTACAACAAGCACCTGGAATATTCTCCAAAAAATTTTAAGTAAGCGCTGCCACCAAGCTTTTTTATGCTTGGTATGCTTCTTCTCTTGTGATGCTACTTTTTTGGACAAATTGGTCAGATTAGTTAGGTTTAAAATCTAAATATATATAATCGCTATAATATGAACTTCAAAAATCTAAGGATTTGATATAAAGATTAATACTATTTAACAGTGTTTTTGTTAGAATTACCTTGATTTCCAGAATTTGCGAAATAAATATTTGTAATTGCGAATGACGTTTTATAAAATAAGATTGATCAATTCTATCTATTTTGCTGATAATTAACTGCTTATATAAACTTCTTGATTTAATGTAGAATTAAACAAATAATCAGGATATTTGCTAAAACAGAACAACCGCTTAAAACCCATCATTTCCACTAACACCTTGCTCAATCTCAAAAAATATACTACGGTAGCCTTGAGCTATTTTTTTGTTGTTTCCTTCTTGGGGTTATTGCTAAGGTTTTTTACTGTTGTTCCCATTAACTTGAATTTTGAATATATTCTTCATACGCATTCCCATACTTCGCTTTTGGGATGGTTGTATTTGGGGCTGACTTTAATTATTTATAAGACATTTTTAGAACAAGCCCAAGTTCCCAAATTAAAAAAACGAATTTTCATCATCAGTAATATTTCGTTTTTAGGAATGTTGGTTTCCTTTCCCTTTCAGGGCTATGGGTTATTCTCTATCGCTTTTTCTTCGTTGTATCTTTTGGCTTCTTATTGGTTTACTTGGTTCGCCATAAAATATGTTCCCGAAGAACTCAAAAACAATTTCTCTTGGAAGCTTGCAAGAGCGGGTTTGTTTTATTTGGTGATTTCAAGTTTAGGAACTTGGGGAATCGCCCCGATCAGCGCTACTGTAGGGTTGGATTCCTTTTGGTTTAATAATTCGCTTTATTTCTTCTTGCATTTTTTATACAGCGGGTTTTTCTTTCTCACTCTGATCAGTGTTCTATTCAGAATTTTAGAAAAAAGAAAGGTGAAGTTCTCATCAAAACTTCAAGATAAATTTTATGTCCATTTAAATATGGGGATAGTTTTATCTTATTTTTTATCCGTAATTTGGACAAAGCCACCTGTGATATTTTACCTTTTAGGAATTGTAGGCGCAGTTTATCAACTTTATGGATACTATTTACTCTATAAAATACTTCTCCCGAAAAAAGCTTCAATCATGCGGGTTTTTCCTAAATATTCTTTTTTCCTTCTAAAATTTGCCGCTGTTTTATTAGCCGTTCGAGTATTTATGCAATTAATTTCAGGAATACCCTATTTTACTGAATTGGCATTTGAGTTTAAAGGGTTTATAATCGGCTATTTACACATGGTGTTTTTAGGAATAATAACCCCTGTTCTATTGGTGTTTTTAGCACATTTTAAAATGATTCGACTTCCAAAAAACGCTATCAATTTGTTATTGTTTACTTTGATAATAACAGAAATAATGATTTTTTATCAGGCTGCGGCATATTGGTTGAAGCTGCCGCTTTTCTTTTCGTACAATCATTTTTTGACAGCATTCAGTTGTTTGTTTCCAATTGCCATTGGTTGGCTTTTTATAAGAAATCTGAATTTCGCTTTTAAAAGATAAACTTATAATACCTCTGAACTTCTCAATTACGTTTATCGGCAACTTTGTTTTCCCGGTTGAGCAAGCCCAGTAATTTTTCTTCAAATTTATTATCTCTTAAGTTTAATTTTCCTGTTAATACTACTCCTGAAGTGTCTACAAATACTGCTTTATTCAAATAATTTCTATAAAAAATACGTTGATTTGCAGGACAAATAAGCTGATATTCAGAAAAACCATCGTAGCCGAAATTTTCTATACTGGATTGCCAATTAGATTTTCCATCATCGTTATTATAATCGATATTAATTCCGACAAAATTCACTTCGGGATATCTTTTTTGATACTGTTTTATTTTTTCATGTTGATTTAAATGATGTGATTTATAATATAAGGACCAATAATAAAAAACTGTTGGCTTGTCGGTAAGTGAAGATATTTTTACTTGATCGCCTTTTTTTGTTGTGACGGAAAGATCACCAATATGTCCTATAAACTGTCGTTTTTGAACTTCAGCCAATCGGTTGATTCTTTTAAATTCGTTTTGATCAAAATCTACCTTAGACAAAAAAGTCAATGTAGAATCGACTGCTTCTTCGGTTTCGGAGTTAACGATCAACCAACCGCTAAAATCTCTCATAAATCTCTGTCTGAGACTTTTCAGTTTGAATAGAGAATCAGCCAATTCTAATCGTTTTTGAAGATTGATTTTCGAGTGTAAATCAAAACAGTTTTTCCCCCCGGATTCTTGGCAGTGTTCAACAGCTTTGTTTTTTAAATAATCATCTAAAAAATGTTGATATATATAATATTTTTGCAATTCTTCGTGATTGAAATCCGCTGATTTTCTATGGTTCATAAAATCGGCCGGAAGTTCTCTTTTGATTTCATACATATATTTATTGACAAGAAAATAATAGCGTTCTTTTATGTCATAGTAAGAATAATCAATCACTTGATTGGCTAATTTTTTAAAATTTTTGGAAACCTGACCATCTCTATGTAGTTTAGATAAATAATTTTTGTAATCAGCTTTAATCGAATCTGCTTTACTCAAAAACTCTTCAGGCTCTATTCTATAATACTCCAAAAGCAACTTGTTGTTCTGGATGTTTTCAAGAAAAAGCATCATCAAGAAATTATTGGCAACCGCACCTTCCCCGGAGTACATTAATGATTGATCAAATTCTTGGGTGTTCAATCTGAATTGTAAGCTGTCCCCTTTTTCCAAATAGAACATTTGTGTTTCATAATGGGTCTGATAATTATGTAGAAATGTATATAAGCCATCTTTGATATCTTCATCAAATTTATAATAAAAACGATTGTTCTCATCCAGCATAACAGTATCTATCGTGCGATTATTTTCTAAGAGGACAATAGCATCACTTCTGGGATTAAAAATTTCACCGGTAATAGAGGTAGATGAATTTTTATTTTTTGAATCTGTACATCCCAAACAAATTAAAACAATTAAGAAAAAAATAAATTTATTTTGGTTCATAGATATGATTCAATTTTCGTATTAAGCTATGATTAAATGAAATTATTTTTTAGAAAGACTGGCTGGCTATTGCTCAAAAATAAAGCAATCTCTCAATTGGGCGTGTTAATTGGGCGTTAAAAATAATTGTCTTTTTATTATTATCCCGGATATTTATTTCACTTTTTTGTAGCTCAAATTTGGACAAGAAATTAGATGAAAATTTAAAATACAGCTTCTAATTTTAAAAAATCAAAACCAAATCATAAATTTAATACGCAATCTACACAACTCCGTATATTTTTGTATTTTTGCAAAAATTTTATAGGCTATGATATCAGTATCCAACTTATCGGTTCAATTCGGAAAGCGTGTGCTCTTCGATGACGTGAATGTTTCTTTCACCGAAGGGAATTGTTATGGAATTATCGGGGCCAACGGTGCCGGGAAATCAACTTTTTTAAAAATATTAGCCGGCCAGTCTGAACCGACTTCCGGAGAAGTTTTTTTGGAGCCGGGAAAACGAATGTCGGTATTAGAACAAAACCATAATTTATATGATGAATATTCGGTGTTGGAAACCGTTTTAAGAGGTAACAAACCCCTGTTTGAAATCAAAACTGAAATAGATGAACTCTACGCTAATTACGATGATAAAAATGCAGAGCGCATAGGGGAATTGCAAACAGCTTTTGAAGAAATGGATGGATGGAATGCAGAAAGTAGCGCAGCAGCACTACTTTCCAATCTTGGAATACAAGAAGATTTGCTCGGTGAGTTAATGGAGGATTTAGATGGCAAGCAGAAAGTTCGTGTATTGCTGGCGCAATGTATTTTTGGAAATCCCGATGTTTTAATTATGGACGAACCTACTAACGATTTGGATTATGATACTATTTCTTGGTTGTCAGATTTCTTAGCCAATTTTAAAAATACTATTATTGTTGTATCCCACGACCGTCACTTTCTTGATTCTGTTTGCACCCATATTTCTGATATCGATTTCGGAAAAATCACTCATTATAGCGGCAATTATAGTTTCTGGTACGAATCTTCTCAGCTGGCAGCTCGACAACGATCACAACAGAATAAAAAAGCGGAAGAAAAAAAGAAAGAACTCGAAGCTTTTATTCGTCGGTTTAGTGCAAATGCTGCCAAATCAAAGCAAGCGACTTCCAGACAAAAGATGATTGATAAACTCAATATCAATGATATCAAACCTTCCAGCAGACGATATCCCGCGATAATATTTGACCGTGAACGCGAGGCCGGGGATCAAATACTCAATATTGAAAACATGAATTCCAGCTTGGAAGGGGAAATGCTTTTTCAAAATTTAAACCTCAATCTAAAAAAAGATGATAAAGTTGCTGTTTTTTCAAGAGATTCGCGAGCGACCACAGCTTTCTATGAAATTTTAAATAATAACCTTGATCCGGAAAGCGGGAAATTT
>DATGSA010000253.1:0-2529 GCA_035303085.1 Flavobacteriaceae bacterium | reverse complement strand
AAAACCTTAAATGATGTTGGTTTAGGATATATTACTTTAGGACAGCAAAGCACGACGCTTTCTGGAGGAGAAGCGCAACGGGTGAAACTGGCAACAGAATTATCTAAAATTTCTACTGGGAAAACTTTTTATATTTTAGATGAACCTACAACCGGTTTGCATTTTGAAGACATTCGCGTCTTGATGAAGGTCTTGAATGATCTCACCGATAAAGGAAACACGGTATTGATTATCGAACATAATATGGACGTGATAAAATTAGCAGACCATATCATCGATTTAGGCCCAGAAGGTGGAAAAAAAGGTGGGAAGATTATTGCACAAGGCACGCCTGAAAAAATCGTAAAACAGAATAAAGGCCATACCGCTGGTTTTCTTAAAAGAGAATTATAGATTTATAGAAGTAATCACCTTTAAAAAACCCTTCTGCGTTTTATTGTGGATTGTTTGAAAATTACGTAAGTTGGTTCGCTTTTGATAAATTTCGAGATTCTTCGCTGCGACAAAAGCATTTTATTGAAAATTGAGTACAATAACATAAATCTTTTCTGTGGTTAAATCTTAATCCAATTGAATGTTAAGTTAATGACTTAAAACAGCTGATTAAGATATCGTAGAAAGTAGTTTATAAAAAGAATTATATGACTAAAGAAAAAAAAGGAAAGCCCAATAAAAATTGGAGCGCCATTAAAGCAAATGACAGTTGGGCACTGTTTAAAATAATGAGTGAATTTGTAGAAGGTTATGAACGGATGAGCGAAATCGGTCCGTGTGTGACTGTATTTGGTTCGGCGCGGACAAAGAGCGATCACTCTAATTATAAACTCGCAACAGAAATAGCTGGTAAAATTGCTGAAAATGGTTATGGTGTAATCACTGGAGGCGGTCCCGGAATTATGGAAGCAGGAAATAAAGGAGCTTATGAAGCCGGAGGAACCTCCGTGGGATTGAATATTGATTTACCTTTTGAGCAACATCACAATCCGTATATCGATAAAGATAAGAATGTCAAATTCGATTATTTCTTTGTGCGAAAAGTGATGTTGGTGAAATACTCGCAAGGATTTGTAGTAATGCCCGGTGGATTCGGAACTTTAGATGAGTTATTTGAGGCAATTACCCTGATTCAAACCAATAAAATAAATAGATTTCCGATTATTTTAGTGGGAAGCGAATTTTGGGGTGGATTGAAAGATTGGATTAAAAAAGTATTGGAAGAAGAATACGAAACAATTAGTCCCGGAGACATTGATTTATTGCAGGTGGTTGATACAGCCGAGGAAGTGGTTGATATTCTCAACGAATTTTATGAGCGCTACCAACTTCAACCAAATTTCTAAAATTGAATTGATTATCGTAAAATAAAATGTTCCTTATCTTTATTGAGACGGAACATTTTTTATTTTTAGACTTTATATTTATTTGATCTTTAGGTTAGTTGCTTACAACTATGCGCAAGCTTTACGTTTCTTATCGATTTTCTCTAATCAATTTATCTTTGATTAAGCGTATATTTTACGGGAAAATAATCTTGCTTTTTATACTGTTTTTTGGAGTGGAGAATCTCTGGGCTCAAATTGATATAGAAGGAGAAGCACTAATAAATCCTGCCTCCAGGACGATTTCGGTTAATCAACAAATCACTTACTTCAACAAAAGCCAAGATACGCTTCAATCTTTTTATCTCAATGATTGGAATAACGCTTTTAAAAGCAAAATATCACCTTTAGGAAAACACTTTTCCTCTACTTATCTTAGGCGTTTTCAATTTTCTAATCGATCGGAAAGAGGAGAGACTAAAGTCGATTTTATTAAAACTGTTCAAGGTGATTTACTCGATTGGAAACGCCCAGATGATAAACCGGATATCATTAAAATAAACTTGTCACAACCGCTTTTGCCAGGAGAAACTTTTGATTTTTATTTGCAATATACGTTGCGAATTGCCCAAGATTGGTTGACGGGGTATGGGGTGAATGATTTAGGAGAATTTAATCTGAATGAATGGCTGATTACCCCGGCAGTTTATGATAAGCATTGGCATATCTATAGCCACAAAAATTTAGATGATCAATATTCGCCGTTGAGTAATATTGATCTTAAATTGAAATTCCCGCCGGAGTTCACCCTTTATTCCGGAATGGAGCAAGAAGATTTAAACGGTGAATCGTTTTATAAAGAAGTTGAACTGAGTGCCAGTGATTACAATAATTATAAAATAGCGCTGACTCAGGTGGATACTTTCGATTTGTTCAAAGTAAACGATATAAAACTAATCACCAATATTGAAAATGAAAACCTACCATTACTTATAAGAGAGGTTATTGCAGAAAGAATTTTGCATTTTTTGGAAGATCGTTTGGGCAAATATCCACATCCTCATCTTTTTGTCAGTAATGCTGATTATAAGAGCAGTCCGATTTATGGTTTAAACCAACTCCCCGATTTTATAAGACCTTTTTCTGATCATTTTCAGTATGATTTAAAAATGCTGAAAACCATCACCAGAAACTACTTGACTTCTTCCAT
>DATGSA010000252.1:0-2739 GCA_035303085.1 Flavobacteriaceae bacterium | reverse complement strand
GGAAGATTGTTCTGCTCCTTCATTATGTTAGTATCAAGAAAGCAACACAACAGTTACAACCACCCCGGAAATAACTAAACCTGCGGTTTATTTATTTCGTCCCCTCCTTTTTTAAGGAGGGGAGCTCGTTTGTGGGTTTTAAATAGCTGTAAATCAAGGATAAACTCTTCTTTTTGTTATGTTTAATTCATTTTGATTTTCTTAGAAAGAAGTTTGTCTTTCACTATTAAGCTTCTATAAAGCAGGTAAGGTTTTTGCTGTTTTTGGCAAATAAAAAACCCTGAAAGGTCTGATGTTTTCAGGGCTTAAAATTAAAATTTAAAAGTTATTTATTCTCTTATTTGACCGTCTCCGTGGATGTAATATTTATTGGTCACCAGTTGTGGTAAACCTAAAGGTCCACGGTGATGAAGTTTATCGGTACTGATTGCCAATTCGGCTCCAACTCCCATTTGTCCACCATCTGTGAAACGCGTAGATGCGTTATGGAAGACAGCAGCGCTGTCAATTTCTTGCATGAAACGCTCAGCTTCCTCTTTATTTTCAGTCATAATCGCAGTGGAGTGGCCACCGGAATAATGGTTGATTTGATCAATGGCTTCTTCAATTCCGTCGGTTTCAGCCAACAGGATTTTCATCTCTAAAAACTCATCATACCAACTGTCTTCAGATGGAATTGGTTCCGCATCAGCTAATGTTTTTTTGACTTTATCATCAACAATGATATTGACTTTGGAGTCCTTTAGACTTTGCTGTAAATCTTTCAATTTATCCTCAAGTTCGGGAAGATTTTTATCGATTAAAACATTGTCTAATGCATTGCATGCAGAAATTTTATCGGTTTTTGCATTGATTAAAACTTTTTTGGTTTTTTCCCAATCCGCTTCCGAAGAGACATACATAAAGTTGTTGCCACGTCCACTGACTAAAACAGCACAAGTGGCATTATCTTTTACAAACTTTATCAATCCTTCTCCACCACGAGGAACAATTAAGTCCAACTTCATCGGTGGATTTTTAAGGAAGTCTCGAGTTTCTTCCCGTTGCAGGTGAAGCAGTTTAATCCAATCTTTATCCAAGCCGTTCTCTTCCAAAGCTTCGTGCCAAAATTTTTCGAGGATGACGTTGCTGTTAATCGCTTCTTTTCCTCCTTTTAAAAGAATTTTGTTATTGGCTTTAAAAGCTAAAACCGCTGCTTCGATGGTTACATCCGGACGCGATTCGTAAATAATAAGAATGGTTCCGAAAGGAGCTGTTTTATTGGTAATTTTAAGACCGTTTTTTAACGTGTCTTCAAACAAGACTTGTCCAACCGGGTCGTCTTGATCACGAACTTCTTCTACAGCTTGAATCATTTCATCCACTTTCTTATCGTCAACAATCAAACGGTCATAAAGTGCTTGATCCTCTTTTTGAAAAGCGTTTAAGTCCTTTTTATTCTCTGCGATCAATGTTTTGCGTTCACGGTTTAAAATTTCAACCATCGAATTTAAAACATTGTTCTTTTTATCTGTACTAAGTAATTTCATTATTATTAAATGTTTAAAAATTAAACTTTATTTTAGTTAGGCAATAAATTCAGTGCCTACATCTTTTCCTTCGATTACATCGATAATTATATTATCGGTTTTACCTCGGGCAATGACTGTCGGGATTCCCATCTTTGCTGTTTTCTTGGCAATTTTCAATTTTGATTCCATACCGCCACGACCTTCACCTTCTTTCTTGGTTGATTTCTGAATATATTGTTCTACATTCTGATCAACCTGAACCCGATTAAATCTGCGGGTATTGTGTTTTCGCGGATCGCCGTTGTAAACTCCATCGATATCGCTTAGGAGAATCAATTGATCCGCGTTGATCAATTCAGCCACAAGGCTTGCTAATTCGTCATTATCGCTAAATCGACCTTTGTGCAGTGAAGTAGCGTCGTCTTCATTGGTAATTGGAATAATTCCTTGTGACATTAGCCCTTCATAACAATTGATAATATTGTCGCGATATTCACCAGGAGCAAAATCGCGCTTAGTTGCGACAACTTGAGCACAACGCATCCCGAAATTATCAAAAAGACTGTAATAGTGACGCATCAATCGCGGTTGCCCAACGGCAGAATAAACCTGTCTTCTGATCTTTTCATCTTCAACGGTATTCTCCGAGAGCATTTCTTTTCCGGCAATAACCGAGCCTGAAGATACTAAAACCGTGACAATCCCACGATCATACAAATAAGCAATTTGTCTGACAAGTTGATCCAAGACTGGCCCTACAATCCTATTGTCTCTGTTGGTCAATACATTTGTACCAACCTTGACGACAATTCGTTTTCTATGCATTTTTTTATTTATCTTTTCCTCTTGTATTTCCTCTCTTTTTTTTACTTCCTTTTTCATTTTATGATTTTCCAAGTTCAACAGCGCGATTAAAAGCCGCATAAGCCGCTTCTTCGATTAATTCTTTTAAGTGATTTTCATCCATAGAATCCAAAGCAGCACGGGTAGTACCACCTTCGGAAGCTACGCGATCCATCCAGGTTTGAGGGGTGATATTTGAATCGTTAAACAATTGAACAGCCCCCTCAAAAGTACTGCTGACCAATACACGGGAATCGTAATCGGAAAACCCCATTTTTTTGGCGGCATCTAACATCGACTGCATAAAATAGAAAACATAAGCCGGTCCACTTCCTGAAATACCGGTGGAAGCATCGATGAACTTTTCGTTTTCTACGTGAATTGA
>DATGSA010000251.1:0-9354 GCA_035303085.1 Flavobacteriaceae bacterium | reverse complement strand
GTGATATATTCTTAGATTTTAATATCTTCATATCGATGTATTTGAACATCACCAATTTAGGTGAAAACATCGAGGCCGCAAAGCATTTGTAATCAAATATTTGCGGCCATTTTTTTGGATAACCTGCGGAATTAAGGTTGTCAATAGCGTGATTATGTATGTTTTGCGAATCCTAATCGCTAAACCTTTACCGCTGAATGAAGGAATATTGGCTCCCGTGACGATCGAGTTGCCGGAATGTTTATTAAATCCTGTTTTCGATGAAGATCCAGCTAAATCCCCGGCGGTGGTCGGAGGGAATATTGAGGTAAGCCAGCGGTTGGTCGATACGTTGTTAAAACCTTTTGAGATAGCAGCTTGCAGTCAAGGCACGATGAATAATGTCTTATTTGGAAATGAGAATTTTGGTTATTACGAAACCATCGGCGGCGGAACAGGAGCCGGTTCGGATTTTGACGGTTGTGATGCGGTTCACCAACATATGACGAATACCAGAGCCACCGATCCCGAGATTTTTGAACACCGCTATCCCGTGTGGCTGAACAAGTATGCAGTAAGACCAAACTCGGGGGGAGCGGGTACTTTTAAAGGGGGAAATGGAATTATAAGGGAAATGACATTTTTGGAGCCGGTCAGTTTATCGGTTTTGACCCAGCATCGCAAATTCGGTCCTTATGGATTGAAGGGAGGAGCACCCGGGAAACCCGGCGAACAATGGGTAATCAGAAAAAATGGTCAAAGAGAAAAATTAAATGCTGTAGATGGCAGAGAGTTAGAGAAAGGCGATAAATTTCTGATAGAAACTCCGGGAGGAGGAGGGTTTTCTGAAAGCAAATAAAGTAAGAAATACCGTAAAGGTTTTGTTGAAATCCAATTTTAAAGGGAACAGACCGTTTTTTGAGGAAAGGATTTTGCAATACTTCTGGTTTTTATGACTAATTTTGAAAAGTAACTTTTTCTAAAAACTCATTATTGTTTTGTCAGAAATGCCAAAAACTCCTGTTGGTTATCTCAAAAAGAATATTCTTACCCTGTTACCGAGTTATTTCGCTTTGGTGATGGCAACCGGGATTGTATCTATGGCGGCAGATATTTTTGAATTGACCTTTTTTGAAAAAGCGTTGTTCTATTTCAATATCGCAGCTTATGGAGTTTTATTGATTATGCTCGGACTGCGAATAATTTTTTATATTCCTCGAGTTAAGAGAGATTTATTCGATAGTTCCCGAAGTTTTGGTTTTCTGACTTTAGTGGCCGCTACCGCTATTCTTGGACAGCAGTTTATTGTTTTTGAAGAGAATTATGCAGTGGCCAAAATATTGTTTTATGTAGCTTTTTTCCTTTGGGTTGTACTGATTTACTTGCTTTTCACCATTATCGCTATTAACAAAGAGAAGTTGTCTTTAGGAAAAGGGATGAATGCGATTTGGTTGTTGATAGTAGTGGCGACAGCAGCAGTTTCTATCTTAGGAACAGACTTGGCCAATCATTTACCGATTTCAAAAGAAGTCGTGCTTTTTACGTCTTTATTATTGTTTTTAGTCGGGTGTTTGATGTATGTCATTTTGATCACGCTTATTTTTTATCGACTTGCATTTTTCCCGCTTCACGCAGCACAATTTGCACCGGCTTATTGGATTAATATGGGGGCGGTTGCCATTCTCACTTTAGCCGGAGCAGACTTACTTAAACAGGGATATTCCTGGGGGTTTTTAGCGTCTATCAAGCATTTTATCACTGGATTTGTATTGCTGTTTTGGGCGATGGGAACGTGGTGGATTCCGCTGATTATCATCTTAGGCGGTTGGCGGATTTTAAAGAAAGTGAAACCGATTAGTTATCAGGCACAATACTGGGGAATGGTATTCCCATTGGGGATGTACACGGTTTCTACTTATAGATTATCGCAAGCTTCGAATATCGATTTTCTGGTCAATATTCCAAAGGTTTTTGTGTATTTCGCCGTGTTGGCTTGGGTCATTACCTTTTTAGGATTGCTGCTCAATATTTTATATGGATTTTTTGGGAAGTATTTACCAAAAAAAATCCCCCATTGAAAATGAGGGATGTTTAATGGGTTGAACATAATTCGCAGAGATTACTCCATTGTAATTACGATCTTTCCTGTGGTATGACCTTTTTCTAACTCTTTATGCGCTTCTCTAATTTCGTCAAGTTTAAAGCTCTTAGAAATATGAGGTTTTAATTCACCGGTTTTCAACATGCGTGCAATGGCCTCCATATCTCTTTTTTCGTTTTTAAGCGAGAATCTTACTCCAACACATCCTACTTTGTCCGCTTTTTCTTCAACCTCGGCATTGGTAGCGCTTGGAATGCTAATAATTACTCCACCTTCTTTTAAACAGTTTAACGAACGGTCGATATAATCTCCGCCAATCAAATCGAAAACAACATCCATATCTTGGGCTTCTTCCTCAAAATCTTGGGTTTTGTAATCAATAAAATGGTCGACTCCCAATTCTTTTACAAAATCCTCTTTAGGACCGGAAGCCGTTGCCCAGACTTCTGCTCCAAAATGTTTGGCAAACTGGACGCCGTAATGACCCACACCTCCCGAAGCAGCGTGAATTAATACTTTGGTGTTTTCTCCTAATTTGCCAAAGTCGCGAAGCGCTTGATAAGCGGTGATTGCTGCAATAGTACTGGCTGCCGCATCTGCAAAACTTACACTTTCAGGAACGTAGGTTAAATGCTTTTCCTCGGCTACAAAATATTCCGCATAGGTTTTTCCAAATCCGGGAAATCCGATGATTCCAAAAACTTTATCGCCGGGTTTAAATTCAGTAACGTTTTCTCCTACTTTTTCAACCACGCCACTGGCATCCCAGCCTAAAATAGGGTATTCGTGTTGCAGCAATTGTTTGCTAAAGCGATTTCCCTTACGGGTTTTTATTTCGATAGGATTGATGCTGGCCATTTTAGTTTTGACAAGAATTTCATCGTCTTTTATTTTGGGAATAGGAATATCTTTAATCTCAAGTTGATCTACATCTCCTATTTCTTTAAGGATAACTGCTTTCATAATGATATAAGTTTGATTGACGACAATTTAAAAACAATCGGAAAATGTACCAAAACCTTAACCTTATTTTGATAGAAAATGGGTTCAAGGATTCAGTGATTGAAGGTTTGAAGGATTCAAGGTTTGAAGAGTTCTCAAGGAGAAGGATTAAATGATTCAATGGGGTTAAACTTCTGAATTAACTTCCTCTCTCCTTGTCTCCTTACTTATTCTGTTCGATCAGGTTGAAAATTTTGGAAAGTACTTGAGCTTCTTTTTTCCATTTTCTGGTTTTAATAGATAAGGTGGTCGATTTGCCGGAATAATAAACAATAATTTTGGGGTTTTCAGCTTGTTGATAAAACTCAGCTAAATTATCAAAGTCAAAATCAGCAGCATAGCGATGTTGCCAGGTTTTTCTTTTTAAATCGATGAATAATTTTTTGGTTGAACCGGTTATAGAATTTTGATCATTTTGCAAACGAATACTATCAATTGCTCTTGATTCTTTATCGGTGAATGTAAACTTTAGGGAAATTGAGTCTTTAGATGTGAGATAGGTTAAATCATAAACCAAACCCTGTTTTGCTTGTTTATTTTGGAATTCCTCTTTAGGCTCAATAAAATAAAGCGTTCCATTTGCTTGCGTACTGGAGGTGTAATATTTTGAAATATTTTGAGAAAAAGCATTATTTAAAAACGCAATTGATATCAATAAAAACAAAAGAGGACGCAAAAGATGCGTCCTCTTGGAGCTATTATTCACCATAAACGTAAACAGTGTATTTTGCATAGATTCCTAATATGCTGGTTCCGTGCTGATCTACGTGATGAATTTTAGTAATTCCGGCACTTTTAGCAGCTTTTTCAATACTGGCATCTCCAGTTCCAACCAAGCCTAAAATTGAAGTAGCTTCTGCCGTTCCAACTTTAGAAGAGTTAGCGTTGCTGGTTACCGCAACAGGAGATTTAGCATCTGTGTAAAGAATTCCCATAACCGGGCTAACAGTAGCAGAGCAGCTTGACATTAATACAGCAATGGCTGCGAGAAAAATAAATTTTTTCAAAGTTTTCATAAAAAGATTAATTTAAATTATGTCTACTCCGGAATTTTTAAGTTGGCTTTTCGACTTGCCTCCAACTAAATCTATGCTTGTTAACATAAATTTCAACAAATATAGTATAAAGGTTGGTCAAATGAAGAGATACTTGATAAATATTTTAAAGAAACTTAGAGTTATCTCTTGTTGATGGTGGCTTTTTTAATTAGGGAGATATTACTGCGTCCGCAGTTTTCTTTTAGAAAAATTGAAGAACAGCTCTTTCACTTGACCGGTGGTGTAGGTCGATTTTTTTATTTGAGTTATGAATTCGCCCAAAATCTACTTTGACGGTGTTTATTTTCTAACCACTGCACCAATAATTAATGAAAGCACGCCGAGCCCCAAAATAACCATAGTTTGGTTGCTCAAGCCTTCTTCCTCTTCAACTTCTAAAGGGCCTAATTTAAAAACTGTTTCCGGTACAAAAGCTTGGATTAGCCCCCAAGCAATTAAACCAATTCCGACGATTATTAATATGGTTTTTAAAGCTTTCATAGTGATAGGATTTTTGTTTTAATGAAAATTCAATAGAAAAAATTTCACATGTTATTTTTGAATAAAGGTCTAAAATAGGCTATTTATGTTGAAATAATAATTAAAACCGCATTTTTTTAAGAGTAAAAATGAAAATGTTGTTAAACGAATAGTTGAGGTAGGAGGATAGTTGGGGAGTATATAACGTGATTTATCTTCTTTTTATCTGTCGCCATCTATTGTAAAAACCCCTTCTTGATCCTTGTGAAGTTATCTCATCAGAATCCCTGACTTGTCGCACCCCTTCAATGGTATAAAATGCGTTGGGGTGATGTAGATTAATACCGTCAATCAACCTATCAAGTCGATCTTTTTTAATTACCAAAAAGACAACATTTACACTACCGTATTTTCCCATTCCGTCTAATAAAGAATAGCTGAATTTGTTTTCTTCTAAAAATTTTATCAGCCCCTCATCAATTTCCCGGGCAATTAAACGCAGAACGACTCTCCCGACAGCGAGTTTTTCTTCGATGTACATGCCGACAAAAGTTCCGACGGCAAAACCAAAGGCATAGGCCAAATATGCCCAGACATTATTGACGTCACTGATAATTTGACCGATAGCTAATAACCATATAAAAGCTTCGAAAAACCCTAAAATCGGAGCCACAGTTCTGTTTCCATTCATCAAAAATAAAATGCGAATCGTAGAAAGTGTTACATCACCCAAACGTGCAATAAAAATTAATATAGGTAAAACAACGTAGCTAAATGTTTCGGGGGTAATCCCCCAACGTTCTATAAATAAATCACTCATAAATAGATAACCTAAAATGTTTTGTTAAGAGTCAATAAGACTAATTCTTCTATGAGATTGTAAACACAAATATTCGAAAATTTCGAGTATCATATGTGCTTTCTTAAGCCTAAATTATGACGAAAATAATTAGAATAATTGAAATTAAAAATTATCGTAAAATGAATTTAATTTATTTTATTTTATGCCAATCGATAAACACCAGCAGCATTTTTTTCTTTGGTAAATCTGGTAGATAAGAAGATATAACCGATGAGGGAATTACTTTAAAATTGGGTTACCGTTAGAATAGTTGATAATTGCCTTTTTTATAATAAGTTGCTTTTCGATCTTGGAAATTATAAAAATAAAATCTTCACTGAAATCTGACAAAGAGGGATGCTCAGAGTTTTGACTGTGTTTCACGATGAGTAGGAGCTGTTTTAGCTTCGAATTGACCAAAGCGTGCCAGATTATAAAATCAACTTGAATTGATATTTATTATTTTAACGTGTTTTATTTGATATTGATTGATTATTAGCCGTAATTTTATGGTAATTCAAAAAATCAGGTCTTATTGTAAATAGCATTAATGATGAGTAATCAATAAGGTTAATTAAATGATTTTTGGAACTATCATTTGAATAATAATTAATATTTGATAATCAACTTAAAATATAAGACTATGAAATCAGATCAAAAAAGAAATTCCAAAGAGGGTCAAGAGAAGAAGGAGAAACAAGATTTAGAACATGAAAAAGAGCAAGAGCCAATCAACCTTGAAGAGGCGGAGGAAGCAAAATTAAAACGAAAACAACAACAAAAATATCAACGTAGAGAACAGCAAGAGCGCGAACGTGTAAGACAGCAAAATCAGGAAAACATACAAAGACAACAACAAGGTAATCAAGACCAACACGGGCATGAGCCGCAACGAAGAACGGATTAAATTTTTGGACTTGTAAAATGAATTTTAAATAAATTGCCATTCGCTTAAAACAGGGATGGCTTTTTATTTCTGATTCCATCCCAAAAAGGAACTTTATTGGACTGCTTTTATAACTCAGAACTCAATTTGTCCTCCGGAAAGTTTTATTTTTAAAAGATTCCTTGGCAGTCATCGGTATGATGAAATTAATTTTAATTCAGCTTTAAGTTGGGAAGCTTAAAATATATCCCTAAAAAATTATTAATTTGCCCTCCGATAACAAGTGGCTGTTGTAGAAGTCATTTATTCAAATATAAGGTACATGAGAATTAAGGAAGCTGTTTCTTCAGCTGATAAAAAAGCGTTTTTAAAATTGCCCAAAAAAATTTATAAAGACTGTCCCAATTGGATTCAGCCGCTTAATAAGGATATAGAAGCGGTTTTTGATCCCAAAATCAATAGAGCTTTTAATAAGGGGAAATGTAAAAGATGGTTGTTGTTTAATTCGGAAAATGAAGTTATTGGCAGGGTGGCAACTTTCGTAAACAAGAAATACAAACAAGCACAACCTACGGGTGGAATTGGTTTTTTTGAAATTATTGAAGATAAAGAAGCTGCATTTTTCTTATTAGACCATTGTCAGGAATGGTTGAAAGAACAGGGAATGGAAGCCATGGATGGTCCTATAAATTTCGGGGAACGCGATCAGTGGTGGGGACTCTTGATAAAAGGATTTCATGAGCCATTATACAGAATGAATTATAATCCGCCTTATTATGTAGATTTTTTTGAAGATTACGGCTTTAAAGTTTATTTTAAGCAGCTCTGTTTTGGAATGAAAGTTACTTTGGATTTACAAAGTAAATTCTTCGAGCGCCACCATGAAATCTCTCAGAATCCGGCCATAAGAGCCGATAATGTTAAAAAGAAAAACCTCGAGAAATATGCCCGAGATTTTGCTCATATATATAACAAGGCTTGGGCGCAACACGGAGATGGCAAATCCATGGATGAAAGAGTGGCTATTAAACTTTTCCAAAGCATGAAACCCGTCCTAGATGAAAGCATTGCTTGGATGGTTTATCATAAAGAAGAACCTATAGCATGCTGGATTAACCTGCCTGACTTAAACTTTTATTTTAAAAGATTGAACGGGAAATTCGATCTTTTTCATAAGCTGAAATTTTTATGGTATAAAAAGACAATTTCCTGCCCGAAATTTACCGGAATTGTTTTTGGGGTTATTCCTGAATGGCAAAAATCGGGAGTGGATTATTACATGATTGTAGAATCGGTTAGCAGATTTATTTCAACTACTTCTTATAGGGATTATGAAATGCAATGGATAGGAGATTTTAATCCCAAAATGATCAATATTGCAAAATCTTTAGGAGCTGAAGTGACCAGGGAATTAGCTACGTATCGATATTTGTTTGATAGAGAAAAAGAGTTTGAAAGACATCCCATTGTTTAGACTGTGAAAAAGATTTGGCTTTTGAAGTCAATCTCAAGCTTGTGTTTAATTAGATTTTTGGAGCTGAGTGAATTTTATCACTCTTGGGAGACCTAAATTAATTGTTGGGTTATTTTTCGAAAGTAAATCTCATCCAAGTTTCTTCTAAGAAGTTGTAATTTTGTTTTTAATCATAATTCTTTATGCATCAACCTAAAACGCTTGCTGTAAAATTAAGGCCCGCGGCAGAAAAAGCGGTTAAACAAAGTCATCCTTGGGTTTTTTCTAAGGGGATTGCCAAAATTAAAAAAAATGGAAACCCCGGAGATCTCTGTATCATTTTTGATCGAGATACCAATAAGGCTATGGCGATTGGATTATATGATCCGTCTTCTCCCATCCGCATAAAAATCATTCATTATCCGGGTTCTGCAAAAATTGACGACAACTTTTTTAAACGAAAAATTCAAACAGCTTTTGCTGTTCGTAAACCTTTGTTACAAACTAACACCAATGCCTATCGGTTTTTATATGGAGAAAATGATGGGTTCCCGGGGCTAATCGTCGATATCTATAATAAGGTGGGAGTTGTGAAATTATATTCAGCGATATGGTTTCCTTATTTACAAGGAATTGTTGAAGCTTTAGTTGAATTCAGTAGAGTGGAAGCCATGGTTTTGAGATTGAGTCGAAACCTTCAAAAAGAAAACCCGCCACTTCAAGAAGGTGCAGTGCTTTATGGAGAGTTGAAAAGTACCGAAGTTCAATTTAAGGAATACGGTATCAATTTTCAAATCGATGTCTTATTAGGACACAAAACAGGTTTCTTTTTAGATCACAGAGAAAACCGTCGACGTATCGGGCAAATGGCGAAAGATAAAACGGTGTTGGACGTATTTGCTTATGCCGGAGGATTTTCTATTCATGCCTTAGCAGGAGAAGCTAAGGAAGTTTATAGCTTAGATTTTAGTAAACAAGCACTCCAATTAGCAAAAAAGAATGCAAAGCTAAATCCACACAAAGGGAAATATAAAACTATGAACGGAGATGCTTTTGAAATTTTACCAGAATTGATTGCGCAAAACAAACAATATGATATTGTGGTAATCGATCCGCCATCTTTTGCCAAGCGTAAAAGAGAAATAGTAATCGCTAAAAAAAAGTATGCAGAGTTGGCTGCTTTAGGCGCAAAGTTGACTGCAAAAGGCGGTTTGCTTTTACTGGCTTCTTGTTCATCAAGAATTAATGCCGATGTGTTTGTCAATATCCATAAAGATGAATTCCGAAAAACTGGGGTCAATTATGAGTTGAAAGATTTTACCCAACACGATATAGATCATCCCATTGGATTTAAAGAAGGCGCTTATCTAAAATCTGCTTATTATAGAATCTATTAATTTTATAAGATAAAAGCCGATAGAAAACCATTCCTCCATCAAAAGGAGAAATGGTTTTGTAACTGACAGTTTTTTTAATCTGAATAGATAGCAGCTAATTGAAATTTTATTTCAATATATCGTATTCTAATTCTTTGTATACCTTTTCCAACTGATCGGCCGAATAATTCTGTCCTTC
>DATGSA010000250.1:0-2595 GCA_035303085.1 Flavobacteriaceae bacterium | reverse complement strand
TGAGGTTTACGAAGATCGCCCACATACCATTACCCAAGATGAGATAGAACAAGCAAAGCAAGTGGTTTTTAAATGATTTTATTGAACTAAAGGTTTTTATTCCGTTGCTCATTTCCACTTATCTATAATAAGGGCAATAATAATGTCATTTCAAAATTAGTGAGGTTTAATCGAATTGGAATTATGCTTGTTGATAATAGTTCGTCTTTTTCAACAATAAGCATAATGTGCTAAAAGTAGCCTTTCGATCCTCATAATCAACATTTTAACCGGAGTATTACTCCATCATAATCACAATCTTTCCTTTAGTATGACCTCTCTCTAATTCTTTATGCGCTTCTCTAATTTCGTCAAGAGTAAAGCGCTTAGAGATAAAAGGTTTTACTTCTCCGGTTTTTAATAGATGAGCAATGGTCTCCATATCTCCTTTTTCATTTTTGAGTCTGAACCTTACCCCAACACATCCTGCTTTGTCCGCTTTTTCTTCCACCTCCGCGTTGGTTGCAGTTGGAATGCTGATTAATATACCGCCCTTTTTCAGCGATTTTAAAGAGCGATCGATATAATCACCGCCAATCAAATCGAAAACCAGCTCCATATTTTGTGCTTCTTCCTCAAATTTTTGGGTTTTGTAATCGATAAAATGATCGGCTCCCAATTCTTTTACAAAATCCTCCTTAGAGCCGGAAGCCGTTGCCCAGACCTCAGCGCCAAAATGTTTGGCAAATTGAACTCCATAATGTCCGACTCCACCGGAAGCAGCGTGAATCAATACTTTTGTATTCGCGCGCCTAATTTTCCAATATCTTTCAACGCCTGATAGGCAGTAATAGCTGCAATGGCACTGGCTGCGGCATCTGCAAAACTCACCCCTTTAGGAATATGAGTCAAATGCTTTTCTTTGGCTACAAAATATTCGGCATAGGTTTTCCCAAATCCGGGATATCCGACGATTCCAAAAACCTTATCGCCCGGTTTGAATTCCGTAATATTTTCGCCTACTTTTTCAACTACTCCACTGGCGTCCGTTCCTAATATAGGATATTCATGTTGTAATAATTCTTTGCTATATCGGTTCCCACGACGTGTTTTAACTTCAATGGGGTTAATGCCGGCTACTTTTGTTTTGACAAGAATTTCGTCCTCATTTATTTTCGGAATGGGGATATCCTTCACGACGAGTTGGTCCACATTCCCTATTTCTTTAAGAATAACAGCCTTCATAATTATATTTTTTAAGCTTCTAACGAATTCATTTTACTGAACCGATAAGATTTCAATTTAATTAATATCAAAACTTCTTGATTTAATGCGTATTCTATTATGAAACCGAACTAAAGTTCATGGCCGGTGCTACAATCATAGGTGATAATAAAATCCCGAAGAAGGGAAACAGAACCCGTGTTACAATTGGAACGCATAAAGCATTATAGATAAAAGCAAAACATAGATTTTGCTTAATGTTTTTTTTATCCCATCACTTAAACGAGGGCTTTTACAAGGCCGCATAGGGCACCCTTTACGTATGAAAAACGGATAGTTTTTCACCAATTAAAAAATAGTAGGGCTTTGAATATTTCTTTGGCTTGAACCGAAGGGGTTTATTTAAAAAACTCAAATTTAATGTCTTTCGGCATAAAATGAACGCCTTTAAAATCCGCTACCACCTCAATTTGATGTTCTACTTGTGGGGGAACAATAAGCGAATCGCCAGGTTTTAGATGGGTTTCTTTTCCATCCATGTGGAAAAGACATTCACCTTCGTGAACAAATACGACTGATTCTAAGTCGGCAAGGTGTTTGGGCATTAAATCACCGGTTTTCCCTTGCATTTGCTTAGCTATTAATTTTTCTCCTCTTGCAAGTGTACGAACTTTTGGGGGTGTTACTTTTTTCATTGTCTATTATTTTCTGTTTACCTCGAATATAATACTATTTTATTATTTGACCAAATCGCTACTGTTTGGAAAGATTAAAAAATGGATGTGTAGGAAATTTTACTTTTATTGATGAATTGTATTTTGCGGATCATCAAATTTTATCTCGTTGTAAATTCTTCCAACTTCTTTTTATTTTTCCCAGCTCACCATCTGCCTTGCAATGAGAAAAGCTTTAGTGTAAATGTAGGAAATTAGAAGTAGAGAACGCAGATAGATAATCCGAAGAAAAACAACGACTTTTCCATCTTTTTCAAAGTAAAAGGGGGGAAGTTGAGAACTTTGAAAAAGTTCACGAAAATAAAAAAAGGCCTCAGATTTCTCAGAAGCCTTGGTAGTAGTCCGCCTCAGGCGGAGACTCAAACCAGCGTCCGCCTCAGGCGGATAAAGAGCCCTCCATTATATTTTCCTATTCATACTTGATATTGTTTTTGCGCCATTCCCGACCTTTTCCAGACTTTAAAAACTTTTCAAAGGCAAGCGCCTCAGCTTTTGTTTTAAAAAAGCGAGTAAAGACCATTTTCCAAGGACGAAACTTTATCGTCCAACCCTTTTTTCCTTTTTCATTATGAGATTTAAAACGAGCTATTGAGTTGGAAGACATCCCTACATATTTCTTCTCATGCTTTTTAGACCACAGCTCATAAACCACATAATC
>DATGSA010000249.1:0-5821 GCA_035303085.1 Flavobacteriaceae bacterium | reverse complement strand
ACTTACACTGTTACACAAGACGATGTGGACAATGGAAGTGTAGAAAATTTAGCTGTAGTAAATGCCAATGATGAAAACGATGATCCGCTGGAGGAAACCGAATCTACAAATGATATCGATAATCCTGGAAAACCTGGCATACCAGGCGAAGCAACCGTCACCATCATCACCAGCCCACCAATTAGTGGAGCTCCATTTGTAACCATTTGGAATACTGGCAATTCCGGTGCAAGTGGAAATGGTCAAATTATTATTCCTGCACACGGTCAATATAATTATACGTGGGAAAATTTAGGTGATCCGACACAACAAGGGGGCGGATCTGCCACTGGAACTATTGTTCTCAGTCTTCCCGCTGTGGGAGAGTTCAAATTAAGTATGACTCCGACAGGAAGCAATCCATTCCATCAGATAAAATTTAATGACGGAGGTGATAAACTAAAAATCATCAGTGTAGAAAATTGGGGAACCATAGAATGGAGTTCAATGGAAAAAGCATTTTATGGAGCAGAAAACCTGATTATAAATGCTGTGGGAATTCCCAACTTGGACAATGTGAGTGATATGAGCTACGCATTTGCTGGCACAAATATCGAAAACGTAGTCAATATGCACAATTGGAATACAAGTGAAGTAACCGACCTCTCTTCTATTTTCGAAAATGCTTCCAGCTTCAACGAAAGCATAGAAACGTGGGATGTAAGCAATGTAACCGATATGACTAAAGCATTTAAAGGTGCTACTGCATTCAACCAGAGTTTGAATAATTGGGAGGTGACAAATGTTATCAGTATGCAGTCCATGTTTGAAGGAGCTGCTTCCTTCAATCAGCCTTTAAGTTCCTGGGATGTTCAACAAGTCAGTACTATTATCTCTATGTTTAAAAATGCAAGTAATTTCAATCAGAACCTAAATACTTGGGAGATAAGTCAAATAACTGATATGACAGATTTGTTTAATGGTGCTTCAAGCTTTAATCAAAGTTTAAGCTTGTGGGATGTCAGCAACGTTGTCAAGATGTATGGAATGTTTGCCAACACTTCGGCTTTCAATCAAAACTTAAGTAGTTGGAATGTCAGCAATGTCAACAATATGAATTATATGTTTATGAATGCGTTGGCTTATAATCAAGACTTGTCGTCTTGGGATGTCAGTAATGTGACACTAACAAAAGGAATGTTTGCCGGAACACAAAGCTTTAATCAACCCCTGCACTCTTGGGATGTAAGTCAGGTGAAAGATATGGAAGCTATGTTTGAAAATGCCTCAGGTTTTGACCAAAGTTTGGAAGATTGGGATCTAAACAGTTTAGAAACTGCTAAAAACATGTTGAATCATAGCGGAATAAATTGTTTGAAATACAGCCAAACCTTAAAAGCTTGGTCTGGCAATCCCAACACCCCGACACATATTACACTGGGTGCGGAAAATATGTCTTATAGCACCCAAGTAGAGGAGCATAGGAATTATTTGATTACCAGTTTAGGTTGGAATATTCTGGAAGATATTTTAGGAAGCTGCCTGTTGTCAGTAGATTCTGAAGCGGAAATCACTTTTGAAATCTACCCTAATCCAACCAAAGATATTTTGTATATCAACGGACTTGCAGGTTCGGAGTCGATTAAACTATTTGACCTTCATGGAAGATTGATTAAGAGTTTGATCGCCAATAAACAAGAGGAAATTATAGATATGACCGAATTTGCAAGCGGTGTATATTTCCTGAATATTGAAATTGGGAACACAATTCAAAACACCAAAAAAATAATCAAACAACAATAGTTTAAGTGAATAGGCTGTCGGTTTAAAAAAATCGGCAGCTTTTTTTTAATACAACAGGAGATTTTAAAAACATTCTCAACCCACAATTACTGATACAATCCAAAAAAGTGTGTAAAACAATTTCCCACAAAACTTAACTCCGCCATGTGATTGCTAATACAGCAAAAAAATGCATTTTTTATTGTCGAAAGTTTTAATTATCCACCATAGAATAAATTGTTGTATTAAAATATATCGTACATTTGATTTAGTCTAAATAAGAATGCAGAGCTCAAAGAACAGAAGAAATCATGGCTAATAAAACTATGGACACCAGACAGGGGCATTGGGTACTTGCCAAAATGGGCAAAAAGGTCTTACGTCCGGGAGGAAAAGAATTAACCCAAAAACTCATAAAAAACTTAGATATCAACTCGACTGATGATATTGTAGAGTTTGCTCCGGGTTTGGGATTTACTGCCGCGCTTGCTTTAAGAAATAATCCGAAAACGTATACAGGAGTTGAATTAAATGAAGAAGCAGCAAATCTCTTACGGAAAAAGATTCATGGTAATGGACAACAAATAATTATCGGTAATGCTGCTCAATCTACCTTGAACAATGATTCTTATTCCAAAGTTTACGGAGAAGCGATGTTGACGATGCAAAGCGACCGCAGAAAATCTGAGATTATAAGAGAAGCACACCGAATTCTCAAAAAAGGAGGTTTATACGGAATTCATGAATTAGGATTAACACCGGATGATTTAGATCAAGAAACGAAGATCCATATCCAGAAGCAATTGGCTTTCACCATTAATATAAATGCCCGGCCACTTACCGTTCAAGAATGGACAGATTTATTGGAAAAAGAAGGATTCGACGTGATAAAAGTTGAAACGAATCCGATGCATCTTTTAGAGAAAAAACGCATCATAGCCGATGAAGGTTTTTTTAGAACTTTGAAAATTGCTTTTAATGTTTTGACACATCCCAAAGAGCGAAAGACAATTTTAGCGATGCGAAAAATCTTCCGAGAATATCAAGAGCATTTGAATGCGGTTAGTATTATAGTGGAAAAGAAATGATGTTTCTTATTGATATATTTTATGAGTCGAAAGTATAAATCCCATAATCACGGAAACTATAGAAACGCAATGCAATCGTCCATCAGCGGAGATTTTGCCATAAAGTCTGATTTTATTTTAGGTTTTTCGAGACTAATTTAAGTGTATTTTCAAATCTTTCCAGACTTCATCAATCCAAAAATGATATCCCATTAGCTGATGATTTAAACAGATTTAGTGCAAACTTATAACCCTAAAAACAACTTATAATATACTTCTTATACCCACTCCACTGTTGAAAATAACTTTTCCATAAATTTTAAACTTTGCTTTCAATAATCATTAAATAAACCTTACTTAACCCTTCTAAAGATTCAATTTAATTTTCTATTGTGATTCTCTTTAACTAAATTGCTAATTGTCTCAATGTCTTCTATAAATATTTTAAATAATGACTCAGCCTGCAAAGAAAAAATTACGCTCCTCTTCCATTCTTTCAAAAATTAATTACAAAGCATTTAACTCTCCACAAAAGGCTTTGGTAAGTATTTTATTGATGTTCTTTTTCACACTCTTTACTCATGCACAATCAGAGCCCTTCATAACAATTTGGCAAACCCATCTTTTTGGGCTTACCAATGATTTTCAAATCCAAATACCCGCAAATGGGGAATATGATTACACTTGGGAAGAAGTTGGCAACCCTTCTAATTCCGGATCGGGAAGTGCTATTGATACTACTATTATCGATTTTGATGATTACGGTTTTTATCAAGTGAGTATCTACCCAACAGGAGACAATCCATTTAACCGTATCGAATTTGATGACAAGGGAGACAAAATTAAATTATTAGAAGTTGTCCAATGGGGAGATATAGAGTGGAGTTCTTTTGAGCGTGCTTTTAGAGGCGCTGTAAATTTTGAAATAACAGCTGATGACATTCCGGATTTAAGCAATGTAACTAATATGAGCCGTGCCTTTCAAAACACCTCTATCTCTACCGTCCCAAATATGAATAACTGGGATATGGGAAATGTAAATGACATATCTTTCATGTTTAAAAATGCTGTTAATTTTAACCAAGATATTGGAAATTGGAATACACAAAATGTTACTCAGATGAATTATATGTTTGGCAGAGCAACTTCATTTAATCAAGATATTGGAAATTGGAATACTGAAAATGTGACAAATATGCATGGCGTTTTTGATAGGGCAACTTCATTTAATCAAGATATTGGAAATTGGAATACACAAAATGTTACCAACATGGGAGGTATGTTTAATGTAGCATCTTCCTTTAACCAAAACATAGGAAATTGGAGTACACATAATGTCACTCACATGGGAGGTATGTTTACTGATGCAACTTCATTTAACCAAGATATTGGAAATTGGAATACACAAAATGTTACTCAGATGAGCTATATGTTTACCAGAGCAACTTCATTTAATCAAGATATTTCAAATTGGAATACTGAAAACGTAACTGAAATGAATGAAATGTTTACTAAAGCCACTTCTTTTAACCAAGATATAGGAGGTTGGAATACGGAGAAAGTAATTAATATGTTTGGAATGTTTTCTCAGGCAACCTCTTTTAACCAAGATTTAGGAGATTGGAACTTAAGCAGTGTTTGGGGGGGCAACTTTTATAATGATCACAGCGCAAAAAACATGTTTAATAACAGCGGGATGGATTGCAAAAATTACAGCCTTACCTTAAAAGGGTGGGCCAATAACCCTGAAACTCCTTTCTATATTTATTTTGGAGGAGAAAGCATGGAATATAGTTCCCAAGTAGAAGAATATCGAAATATATTAATAAACGATTTAGGATGGACCATTGAAGGAGATAGTGAAGGAACCTGTACTCTTTCGATAAATAGTGAGGTGGAAACCACTTTTGATATTTATCCCAACCCTGTTCAGAAAACCTTGCATATCACTGGTCTTGAAGGTTTAGAATCGATAAAATTATTTGATTTAAATGGACGGATAATTCAAAGTTTCACAGCAAATAATCCAGTGGAAAATATAAATATGAATGATTTTACTTCCGGGATTTATTTTTTAATTATCGAAACTAAAAATCAAACTCAAACCACTCAAAAAATAATCAAACAGTAATAGCTTTCAGATGACTGAGTTAAAAAAGCTGCTATGGCTTGAAATAACCTCTTCGATTATAGAAAATCATTCTCCCAAAAACTCCCGCTTTAAAACCTCCTCGATTGACGGTCAATTTCGTATTTTTACGAAAAATTTTCACCTATGAAAAAATTAATTGCTCCTTCTATTTTGGCTGCGGACTTCGGTAATCTTCAGCGAGATATAGAAATGGTCAACGAAAGTTCAGCGGATTGGTTCCACCTCGATATTATGGACGGGGTTTTTGTGCCCAATATTTCCTACGGCATGCCGATTGTTGAAACCATAAAAAAACATGCTGAAAAACCTTTAGATGTACATCTGATGATTGTGAAGCCGGAGCGTTATATCGAAACTTTTGCAGATTTGGGTGCAGATATTCTCACGGTACATTATGAAGCTTCCACACATTTACACAGAACACTTCAGGCCATCAAACAAGCGGGAATGAAAACCGGGGTTGCCCTAAATCCGCACACCAATGTGCTTTTGTTGGAAGATGTGATTAAAGATATTGATGTGGTTTTGATGATGAGTGTAAATCCGGGGTTTGGTGGACAAAATTTTATAGAAAATACCTATCGAAAAATTCGTCAGCTCAAAGAACTTATTATAGATAATGAAGCATCGACAAAAATTGAAGTGGACGGTGGAGTAAATAATGAGAATATTCAAAAACTCGCCGATGCGGGAACAGATATCTTTGTTGCCGGAAGTCACGTTTTTAAATCTGAAAATCCTTCACAAACTATAGAAGAACTTCA
Organism: Flavobacteriaceae bacterium; assembly: GCA_035303085.1. Taxonomy (GTDB): domain Bacteria; phylum Bacteroidota; class Bacteroidia; order Flavobacteriales; family Flavobacteriaceae; genus JAJYSO01. Next base: position 77 of record DATGSA010000249.1, on the reverse strand, counting down.
GGAACTTGCCAATTCTTAAAAAATAAAATATGTTAGATCTGTTGATAATCGGTGGCGGACCGGTTGGAATTGCCACG
>DATGSA010000248.1:0-3057 GCA_035303085.1 Flavobacteriaceae bacterium | reverse complement strand
GAAAAATGGAATAAAACGAATGGTTAATCAATTATAAGTTATACCGTAAAGCTGCGCCAAGGAGCAAAGGACCGCTAAGAAAGCCTTTGCGAAACTCTGCGCCTTCTCTGCGAAACTCTGCGTAACCCTTTTTGCGTAACTTAGTGTAACAAACAATCAGATGAATTTAATCAAAACAATTAAAAATGACTGAAAATGAAATTTCAAAAATAATAATAGGCTGTGCTATAGAAGTGCATAAAAGGCTTGGTCCGGGTTTATTGGAGTCAGCTTATCAAGAATGCTTGGCTTATGAATTGAGGCAAAAGGGATTAAAAGTGAGGAAACAAGTTCCCAGACCTATTGTTTATAAGGAAATAAAGTTAGACCACGGATATCGAATAGACTTATTGGTTAATGATAAGGTTGTAATCGAAATAAAATATGTGGAATTCTTTACCGATGTTCATAAAGCGCAATTATTGACCTATTTGAAGTTAGGGGAATACAAGTTGGGCTTATTATTAAACTTCCATACAACTGTATTGAAAAATGGAATAAAACGAATGGTTAATCAATTATAAGTTATACCGCAAAGTTGCGCTGAGAAGCAAAGGATTGCTAAGAAAGCCTTTGCGAAACTCTGCGCCTTCTTGGCGTATCTCTGCGTAACTATTTTCACCGCAAAGTTGCGCTAAGGAGCAAAGAACCGCTAAGAAACCCTTCGCGAAACTCTGCGTCTTCTTGGCGTATCTCTGCGTAACTATTTTACCGCAAATGAATAAATTGAATAAAATGAAATTTCAATACTATCATTCCGGAGCAAGCTGCCCCCCTTGATGAGATTATGGGAGTTTTATTCCGGAGCAAACTGCCCACTTAAATATTATTTTTTATCAGATAAATCACCAAGACGTTTTTTTTGCGTGAAGGATTGCAGCGGCATCCTTTTTTTTGAGTGCAAACCGATTTTGAAATGGTGATTTTGTTTTAGGAGTTTACCATTTTACGGAGCGGGGGAGTTATCAAAAAAAGATATAGCGGAAAGCCTGACCCCGGATTTTGGAAGGGGAATTTATGGTCAACTGCAGATTTTAATTGGGAACGTGCCATTTGATTTTAAAGGAAAACCGGGGGCACGCCCAAATCATTAAAATTAAAAATATTTAGCTTGTCGTTCACCGGTTATTCAAAGAAATACCTATAAATATCATTTCCATTGGCATAGATTACCAAGGTCAGTAAAATGAGTATTCCGATGATTTGAGCGACTTCTAAAACCTTTTCATGAGGTTTTCTTCCGGTAATCATTTCGTAGAGCAAGAACATCACGTGTCCACCGTCCAGCGCGGGAATGGGGAGGATATTCATAAATGCCAGAATAATCGAAATGAAAGCGGTGGTGTGCCAGAAACTTTGCCAGTCCCAAACCGGTGGGAATAAACTTCCAATAGTTCCAAATCCGCCTACTTGAGTTGCCCCTTTTTTGGTAAAGACGAATTTAAACTGGGCGATATAGTCTCGTAAAGTCCAATAGGTATAGGAAAAACCTTCGCTTATACTTTCTCCAAAAGTGTAGGTAATGTGTTTTGGGGTATAATTAATTTGCGGATAGATTCCTATATTATTCTCTTCGTTTGGGGTGATTTCAAATTCTTTTTGCACGCCATTTGAAACCACTTGAAGATATAGTTTTTCGCCTGGAGCTTCGTCCTTAATCTGATTGAGTTCGGTCATATTGTCAATTTCCTTTCCGTTGACCGCAGTGATTTTATCGCCTTTCTTTAGGCCTGCTTTTTCTGCGGGCGTATCGGCAAAAACACTGTCGATTACCGCTGGAACAATCGGACTGAAGGGAAGCATTTCTCCGGCAGCAAATAAAGTTTTATTATAATCTTTTGGGATGGAAATCTGCTCAATTTCTCCATCTTGATGTTTGGTGGTCATAGTTTTAACATCGCGCAACATAAGATAAGAGCTTGCTTTAAGCTGATCTTCTAAAGGTTCTCCATTGACTTCCAAAATCAAGTCGCCATTTTGAAAACCTAATTTCTGCATGTGTTCGGAAACCGCAAGTCCGTTGGGTAGGCCGTCCACGGGTAATACATTTTTACCCCAGTGAAACTGGATCATCATAAAGATGAAAAATCCCAAAATCAGGTTTACGGTCACTCCGCCGAGCATGATAATCAATCGTTGCCAAGCGGGTTTACTTCTGAATTCCCACGGTTCAGGAGGTTTAGCCATTTGCTCTTTGTCCATACTCTCGTCAATCATTCCGGATATTTTCACATATCCACCAAGTGGCAACCAGCCAATTCCATAGACTGTATCTCCGATTTTCTTTTTGAAAAGCGCAAAATTGACATCGAAAAAAAGGAAGAATTTTTCTACGCGGGTTTTAAATATTCTGGCCGCTACATAGTGTCCGCCTTCATGCAGGACAATGAGTAATGATAAACTCAACAATAATTGCAGGGCTTTGATCCAAAATGCGCTCATATTCTTATTATTTCTATTCTAAAAATCGCACAAAAATAGGGGTTTCCGATTTCTAAAAAAAATAGATTCCGAATTGCTTTTATTTCCTTTTAAATTCCGGTTAAATTCAATTTGATAAAAGGTGTGATTTTCGGCTTAAACAGCTATCTTATCGAAGTCTGAGGAGCATAATAAGTGGAGAGCTATTTTATTCCTTAGCTTAACAAAGCTTTAGCCCATTTAATAAAAGGTCTTTTCAAAATTGTTTATTTTTGCAATTAAATTGTTTGAATATGGTTTTGCTGAGGATTTGGAAGCGTTATTGGATACTTATTGTTACCCTTTTCGTGATTTCTGCCCTTACGTTGGGATCGATTTATAAACTGTATCAACCCCCGCCTTCCTTACCGATTTATGCGCCAAATATGCTCGATGCATCTTTGGTAGACCCCTCGATTCAGTATGTTCGGAAATATCATAGAATTCCGGATTTCAAGTTGATTAATCAGAACGGAGACACCATCACGCAAGCCGATTATGAGGATAAAATATATGTGGCAGACTTTTTCTATACCACTTGTCCGTCTTTCTGTAGTG
>DATGSA010000247.1:0-4805 GCA_035303085.1 Flavobacteriaceae bacterium | reverse complement strand
AAGAACGCAATAACTAAAGAATATCCAGCACTGATCCACGAAAACGAGTTCAAGTCAAAACAGCTGAAAATGCCCGGATATTTCGCGATCTTATACAGGAAGTGATTCCATAAAACAAAAGTTGAATTATGATAAAACCAAACCTTATTACCCTCATAACCAGAATGATACCCAAACATAAAAACCTTATTACCTTATTTTTTTCATCCTAAAATTCCTTCGTGTTTTCGTGGTATTTTCTCCCGGGAAGAGAGTTTAATTCTACTTTTATTATCTTGTTTTTTCTAAACAATTCTTCCGGTTCTTCCTGACAAATATAAAACTTCTTAAGTCGGATTTTGAGAGGCTCAACCTTCAAATTAGGATTTCCATACGATGTCAAAAAGGTTTAGGATGCTACATACAAATCGTGTAATATTTGAAGTCCTAAAATATGATTCAGTAAAGCATCTTTTCTAACCAAAGCAACCGGATCGGTTTCTTCGTGGTATTCATTTAAGAAATCTTTCATTCGATTCAAATCAAAAATCCCGGCTTTTTCAATGGCTTCGTCCTTCAAATAAATATCAAATAGAATTTGAACTGCTGCTTTCTTCTTTTCATCGGTATGTGCCGGTGGAGCCATAAAAGCGAATTTTTCTCGTTCGTATAGCGTGTTGGGCACGACATCTTTTACCGCTTCTTTTAAAACCCATTTTTCAGTTTCCTCTTTAATCCTAAACTCAGGAGGGATTTGAACAGCAAAAGCAGCCAAATGATGGTCCAAAAATGCCGGTCGTGCTTCCATACCATTCGCCATATCGACACGATCTCCACCCCAATTCAAAATTTGACATTCCAACATGGTTTTGCTCCATGTATATTGAACTTGATCCAGCGGATGACGGCCTTCCACTTTATTGATATCGATACTCTTTGCAATCGCTTCAATCGGATCGTAATCCTCCAAATACTCTAAATGTCGATCGTGTAAAAGCGGTCTGGCCAATTCTAAAGTCTGCATCCAAGGCTGTAACCAGGAAGGGGTAAACCCAATCATATTTTCCCAAGCGGGGTGACTGACTTCTTCCTCAGAAAGAATCGCACCGGTAAAAATAGAAGTATCGGATTGTTTTTTCGAACGCTTATTTTCTGCTTTCAAAAAATCCTTTTTAAAACTCGGATATCCTCCAAAAAGCTCATCTGATCCTTCTCCTGTTAAGACCACTTTATGGTTCATCGCTCTCACTTCTTGGCTCATGATTTTTTTCGAAACGCCTAAGGTGTTATAAAAACTTCTTTCCGCATGCCATACGGTGTCGATATAATCGTTCCCATAGAGTTCTTTTGCTCCAAGTCTTATGGTTTTTTGAGGCGAATTAACTTTTTCTGCCATTTCTGTTGCAATAGAAGATTCGTCATATGAACTGTGATCAAAACTAATGGTGAAAGTTTGTAATGGGTTTTTACTGTTTTCCGATGCTATACCTAAAATACAACAACTGTCAATTCCGCCGGATAAATAAGCACCGATTTTGACTTTATCGCGCATTCTAACCTCAACGGCTTCCTCCAATTTCGATCGTACTTTATCTACATAATACTGCGAAGACTTTTTATGCTTTCGTTCTGCTAATTTAGGGAAGTTATAATCCCAGTAAGAAGCTTCTTCAACAGTTATTTTCCCTGCTTCATTCCACTGCACCGCTATATAATGTCCGGGTTTAACGGCATGAATGTTTTCAAAAGCTGTTTGTCCGGGAATCATGGTTTGCATCAATTGGTGTAAAATAGCTTTACTGTTTAATTGAGCAGGAATGTTTTGTTGGCTTAAAATTCCTTTTGCTTCTGAGGCGAAATATGCCGCATCTTCTGTCAGATGATAAAACAAAGGTTTGACGCCAAAACGATCTCTGATTAAATATAGAGTGCGATTTTTCCGATCATATAAAGAGATTGAAAATTCTCCTCTCAAACTATTAATCGCTGCCGAGATTTCTTTCCTTTGAAATAACGGCAATAAAAAATCGTAATTATCCTTGTTATTATCTTGATATTCAAAACCTTCCTCATTATAAAACCGTCCGTTGGTTTGAAGGACAAAGTTTTCATCCATTTTTATAGGTCGAGCTTCTTCACCTCTTTTTTCTATATCTAAAAAAGCCTGTCCAAAAGCCCATCCTTCCTCTTTATTTACTTCAAAGAAATTCCCATCCGGCCCGCGATGATGCAGGGGTTGTACCATCTCTTTAAGTCGTTCTGAAAAGTTTATTTCATCGTTATATTTAGGTTTTATCAGTCCTGCAATTCCGCTCATACTTTTTGTTTAGGCAATTCTTCTAAGTTAATATCCATTTTCATCTCGTCTTTCTTATGCTTGGGAAGTTTATGAAATTTGTTCAACACGCATATAAATAAAGCCTGACGAACAAAAACAGCTCCGTGTGCTTGCGTAAAATATAGGTTGTGATTAGTTTTATCTAAGGTTGGATCCAATTCCCCTAATCTTGCCAAAGGATGAAGAACTACCGCGTCTTTCTTTAAATCACTCTCTTCATCTAATTGAAAGTTAGCGTCCAAAGACTTATACTGATCGCCTAAAAACGCAATTGAATTCATATAAATCACATCCAAATCTTTTATCACTTTATGCATGTCATTGGTGATTGTAAAAGGGATTCCAGAATTCTTCAACAAGGCTTCCAATTCTTCTCCCAATGGATTTGCCAATTCTGAAATCAAAGAGATTTCTTTGATATTCTCCTTAAATAATAAGGACAATTTCAAAAAGGAATGCACCGATCTCATACTTGCCGGACTTCCCAAAATACCCAGGTGAATTTTTTCCTCCTCTGATTTGGGTTTTCGCTTCAATTCCGGTTTCCATTTCAATATCGCAAACCAATCTGCTAAAGCTTGTGTCGGATGCTCTGCTGAACCGTTTCCGGCATTTATCAAAGGAATTCTCAAGTTTTCAAGAATTTCATAAATCGCATTGCTTTCAGTGTGTCTCACCACCACTGCATCGGCGTAGGAATTCATCATTTCGCCAATATCGGATAAAGATTCTCCTTTTGCTACACCGGTATTTTTACTGCCTTCCGGAATACTGATTACTTTTCCATCCAATCGGAGTACCGCACTTTCAAAAGAAAGTCTTGTCCGCGTACTGGGTTCAAAAAAAGCTGTGATAACGATATTTCCTTTTAAGGGATTGTAATCACTCATTTTATGGCATTCGAGTAAAGCCGCTAATTTACTGACTTCACATACCATATCTTTGTCAAATTGATCTGAAGAAGTAATAGAAGTACCCACTAATTTTTTTAATAATTGAATATTAATAGAAGGTTCTATTTCTATCAAATCTGCAGGATCAGGATGTAAACCCTCTGAAGGTTCTGAATTTTTATTATTCATAATTTATTTTAAAGTTTAACTACCAAATTTGTTTTTTAATAAAATCATTGATAAGCAACACTATTAGAATTACTATACTAATACTAATGATTATCAAGGCAACAAGCACTATATTTTCTATAAACGTTTCTGAAAATTGCATCTAATTATCTGTTTTTGCTTCATTGAGTAAGCTCCATTCAAAATCATCGGGGAACCATTTTCTACAAGCTAAGACTACCAACATCGATACCGCAGCTCCTACTAAGGAGGAGGTGTACCATCCGACAAAAAAATAGCTGATCAGTCCGCAAGCTGATCCTAAAAGCATTCCCCAAAAAGCCCCTTGTTTGCTGGCATTTTTCCAAAATAATCCGGTTAAAATCGGCCATATGGTACTTCCGACCATCGGGCCGGCTAAAAACAAAATACTTGCTAAGGTTCCAATATTAGGTATAGCTGCTGCCCAGGCTATAAATCCGACGGCCACTATAATAATCGCGGCAAATTTTCTAAGTTCTTGATCAGTAGCTTTAGGTCGAAGGATTTTCTTATAAATATCTTGGGTAATCAAATCAGCAATAGCAGCAAGAACTGCATCAATACTGGATGCTAAAGAGCTAAAAAGCACAATAAAAACTATAACCGCTCCGGTGGGTCCCAAGAGTGTAGAAGACACTACCGCTCCTACCATATCGGGTCTAATAATATTAATTCCTAAGGAAGAGCTACTTAAAGCAATAAATCCTGCAGCAATAGGGATTGGAATCCACGCTAATCCGGCCATAATATAAGCTTTCTTATTGACCGATTCTCGGAGGGCAAAAATTCTGCTCCACCATACATTACTGTGAAAAACTTCTCCAACACTAAAGAGCAGGTTATTAAAAACTGACATTAACGCAGCGGGAAACAAGAAGTTTAACAACATCGGACTGTTTTTCTCCACATCCATGTAGATTTCATTAAAGTCCAATAGTTGAATTACACCGAATCCAACGATTACAATCCCGATCATAATCAGCAGAGATTGTATATAATCGGTTCCGATTACGGCATATAAACCTCCAAAAAGCGTATAAGCAACACAAACAGCCAGGATAATAGTGGTTCCCCAGAAATAGGGAATTCCGGCGATGGCGTTCATTAAAATTCCTCCGGCCATACCCATGCTGATCAACCATATCAAGCTATAAAATATACTGATTATCAAAAAGATGAACCACGCAGCTTTTCCATAGCGAAGTCTGATAAAGTCACCACTTGTAAATCCTTTTGGCATCATCTTTCTTATGCGTTTTGCCAAGAATGCAAAAAGCAATAAACCGATAGCTGCTGTGGAATAAGCAAGCATGCCCCAAACTCCCATTTCCAGCACAAATTGAGGCGCCAACATTGTGGTGTTGGAAGTTACCCATGTGGCCATT
>DATGSA010000246.1:0-2491 GCA_035303085.1 Flavobacteriaceae bacterium | reverse complement strand
GAATTGAAACAATATGAAGTAGCTATCAATACCCATAAACTCAATGCTATGGGTATCACCGCAGGGGAGATTTATACGGCTTTAGAAAAAAACAACAGCGTTTCGGGAGGAGGATATATCGAGAAAAACAACCAAGCTTATTTTATTCGAGGAGAAGGCTTGGTGACTTCTCTAAAAGATATCGAGCAGATTGTGGTCAAAAATGAAGATGGTTTTCCAATTCTTATCAAAGATGTTGCCGAGGTCCACTACGGAAGTGCTCCCAGGTTTGGCGCCATCACCGGAAATGGAGAAGGCGAAAAAGTATTGGGTCAAGTAATGATGATCAAAGGTGGTCATGCCGATAAAGTTATTGAATCAGTAAAAAAACGCGTTTCTGAAATTTCTTCCTCCTTGCCGGAAGGCGTATATATCAATGCGTTTTTGGATCGTAGTGAGTTGATTGAGAAAACAACCAATACCGTAGCAGAAAACCTGATCATCGGGATATTGATCGTGATTTTTGTGGTGGTGCTGTTGTTGGGAAACTTCCGATCGGGTTTTGTGGTGGCTTCGGTTATTCCGCTTTCATTGCTGTTCACTTTATCTATGATGTATCTGTTTGAAATAGATGCCAACTTGATGAGTATGGGCGCTATCGACTTTGGAATTATTATTGACGGAGCGGTGATTATTGTGGAGTTTGTCGCTTTTAAAATCAATAAAAATGTCGGGAAATTAAAAGCATTTTCACGGCGTGAGCAACAGATTGCCAAAGATGAAATTACCGATAAAGGAACTTCTAAAATGATGAATGCGGCCATTTTTGGACAAATTATTATTCTGATAGTTTTTATTCCTATCCTTTCTCTGAGCGGTGTGGAAGGGAAAATGTTCCGACCGATGGCACTGACTTTTAGTTTTGCGATGATTGGGACAATGTTGTTGTGTTTTACGTATGTGCCTGCCGCGGCGGCTTTGTTTTTAAAACCGAAAGAAGTTTCGCCAAAAAATATTTCAGTGCGAATTATGAGTTTTCTCAATAGGCTTTATGATCCCGTAATTCGTTGGGCTTTAGGAGCAAAACGCTTGGTCATTGCCTTAGCAGTATTGATGTTGATCGTTACCGGCTATATTTTTTCGACCATGGGAAGTGAATTTATTCCTAACTTAGATGAAGGAGATTTTGTAATTCAACCGGTCTTAAAAACAGGAACTTCGCTGAGTAATACCATTGAAATTACCACGCAGATAGAGCGGATTTTACTCGACAATTTCCCGGAAGTTCAGCAAGTGGTAACCAGAATCGGTGCTGCTGAAGTTCCTACAGATCCAATGGCGATGGAGGAAACAGATGTAATCATTGCATTAAAACCAAAAAAGGAATGGGTGTCTGCCAAAACCAAAAATGAATTGGCCGATAAGTTTGAAGAGAAATTATCTGTTATTCCGGGAATGGATATCGAATTTAGTCAACCGATTGAAATGCGCTTTAATGAATTGGTTACCGGCGTTCGTGCAGATATTGCGATTAAAGTTTTTGGAGAAGATTTAGATATACTCGATAAAAAAGGCCGAGAAATCCAAAATCTAATTGAAGGGATTGAAGGGGCAGATGATGTGGTCTTAGAAAAAGTAGTCGGTCTTCCTGAAATGAACGTTAAATTTGATCGTGCCAAAATTGCGCGTTATGGATTGAATATCGCAGATCTCAATGAAATGATTTCTATGGGATTTGCCGGTCGTTCTGCCGGAAGCGTTTTTGAGGGAGAGAAACGTTTCGATTTAGTGATGAGACTACAAGAAAATCAACGCAATGATATCACGCATTTAGAAAACCTGTATATCGATACCCCTACCGGAGAGAAATTGCCGTTGCGCGAATTGGCAGAAATTACCTATGAAAAAGGAGCAGCACAAATTTCCAGAGATGAAACCAGACGGAGAATTGTGGTGGGGGTGAATGTGAGAAACCGCGATTTACAAAGTGTGGTTGACGATGTGCAAAGTCGAATCAATGAAAGCGTCAATCTTCCCGTGGGTTACACCATAGAATACGGCGGACAGTTTGAAAACTTGCAAAGTGCTAAAAAGCGATTATTTATCGCTGTTCCCGTAGCTTTACTGTTGATTTTTATTATGCTTTATTTCGCCTTTAACTCGGTGCGAGAAGCGCTGATGATTTATTCAGCTATTCCACTGGCTGCTGTTGGCGGCGTGTTGTTGCTGTGGATCAGAGGAATGCCTTTTAGTATTTCGGCCGGTGTAGGATTTATCGCGCTTTTTGGAGTGGCAGTATTAAACGGAATTATTTTGATAGATCATTTTAAAGAACTTAAAGAGAAAGGAATGAAAGACAAGAGTAAACTGATTATTCAAGGTTCTAAAGACCGATTGCGAGCGGTGTTATTGACTGCCTCTTCCACGGCTTTAGGATTTCTGCCGATGGCGGTTTCTACCAGTGCCGGAGCAGAAGTGCAACGACCGTTATCTACCGTGGTTATCGGCGGAA
>DATGSA010000245.1:0-3594 GCA_035303085.1 Flavobacteriaceae bacterium | reverse complement strand
TTATTTGGGCGTGCCCCCGGTTTAGCAGTATAAAAACATGTTTTCCTAATCAATCAAAAAATATGTCACCAATAAACCTTCACCTTCAAAATCCGGGGTCGGGCTGTCCACTATATCTTTTTTTCATTACCTGACTTCTTTCAATTCAACTTGAATAGTAAGGGAAATCCATCATCTTAAACAACCTTACCCAAGAAAAAAAGGATGCCGTTTCCATCCCTCACGCGAGTAAGCTTCAATGTGAAATCTTCATTTTAAGTTTAGCTTTATGTAAGTCAACAACCAAAAACATTACTTTAAGAATAGCTTAGAAAATTGTAAGAAAAAACTTACCTTGACCCGGAAAAATATGTAAAACCTTGAATAGAATTATTTATGAAAAAATTTGACCCAGCGAAGGGCATTGAAACCCTTCACCATTCCGGCGAGCATCGCGGAGTTAATCCTTCAATTACAGATTCTTCTACATTTTGGTTTGATTCGGCAGAGTCGATGGCCCAAACATTTAAAGGAGAAGAAGAGAATTTCCTTTATGGAAGACATTCCTCCCCAAGTATTCTTCACTTAGACAAAGCTTTGGCAGTGTTAGAGGGAACGGAATCCGCTAACGCCACCGCATCTGGAATGGGAGCAATTTCTACTACGATACTTCATCACTGTAAATCGGGAAGTCATATTGTTTCGAGTAGAACTGTCTATGGCGGAACCTATGCTTTGATGAAAAATTTCTTACCCAAGTTGGAGATCAACACCACTTTTGTCGATATCACCGATCTCGAACAAGTAGAAGCTGCCATCACACCGGAAACGAAATTGATACATTGTGAAGCGGTGAGCAACCCGCTGCTGGAGATTGCTAATATTCCGGCTTTAGCAAAACTGGCCAAAAAACACGATTTAAAATTGGTGGTAGATAATACGTTCTCTCCTTATAGTATTTCACCTGCCCAATTGGGAGCCGACATCGTTATTCACAGTTTGACAAAATATATCAACGGCGCAAGTGATGCCATTGGCGGAGTGATTTGTGGGGATCAAGAATTGGTAGATGCTTTGCGAGATGTCAATAATGGTGCAACCATGTTACTCGGACCTACAATCGATAACCTTCGAGCGGCTTCCATTCTTAAAAACCTGAAAACACTGGCTATTCGCATTAATCAGCACAGCAAGAACGCACAATATGTCGCTGAGCATTTAGAAAAAGATGGCATAAAAGTGATTTATCCCGGGTTGAAAAGTCATCCTGACCATAAATTAATTTCGAAATTAGGAAATACAGAATTTGGTTTTGGCGGTATGCTGACCATCGATGCCGGAACAAGAGAAAAAGCCTTCGCCTTGATGGAAAAAATGCAAGAAAAGAAAGTGGGCTATTTAGCGGTGAGCTTAGGATTCTATCACACCCTTTTCAGCTCTCCTGGAACAGGAACTTCCAGTGAAATATCTCCCGAAGAACAAAAAGAAATGGGACTAACCGACAGTTTGATCAGGTTCTCTATCGGTTTGGATAACAACATCGAAAATACGTATGCAATCATAAAAGATTGTATGAAAGAAGTTGGGATGTTGAGTTAACCACTTATTATTTAAACTTTTTATAAAATCAGCTCTTCTTTTAATCTTATAAAGAAAAAGGAGAGCTTTTTTATTGTGAAATGTGTCGTGCATAAGAAAGCACAACTCACCACTCGAAATCCGAATATCCAATACCCAATTCAAGTCCTCCCCATCCGGGGTAGGATTTAGGAGGGGGACCTCTATTGATTAAAAAACTCAATCTATTTACCACTAACAAATTAAAAGACTACTAAACTACCCAACCATCCAAAGAAAGCATAATCTATCCCCAAAAATTTGACTACCAAACTACCCAATTCAAGTCCTCCCCATCCGGGGTAGGATTTAGGAGGGGGACCTTTTTGATTTTTAAAATATCACTGTCTATTCATTTCTCACAACTTACAATTCACCTTTTATTTCTATTAAAAAACACAAGAACTATAAGATTTAATTAAAATTAACAGCCCGAACGTTTTTTGTTTTATAAACATTGTATAATTTTATAGTCTTTTAAGAGCGGGGTAGCTCTATAAATTAAATACTTGCTTGGAATGTTAAAGGAGTTTGGTTTTGTGTTTTTAGGAGTTTTGTTTTCTTTGAGTCTTCAAGCTCAAATGGGAGTGGGAACCGATATGCCTGATCCGGCGGCGGAATTGGAAATTAAATCGGCCAACAGAGGTTTATTGATTCCCAGAATTCAATTAGATAATGATACCGATCAGACTACGATAACTGCCGGGAATATTGAAAGTCTATTGGTTTATAATACCACTTCAAACGCTACTTTACAACAAGGGTTCTACTATTGGTATAACAATAAATGGCGACGGTTAAGCGATGAAGATAACCTTCCGGAAAACCTGGTTATTTGGGATGAAAACAGCCAGATCTTCACTTATATAGACTCAAATGACAATTTTCAAGAAATCGATTTGGATTTTGACGAAACCCTGACCACCTTGGAAATGAGTGCGGATGGCAAAAATTTGATCTATACAGACGAAGAAGCGGTCGAAACTACAATCGATTTAGAAGCCGTAATTCAACAATACGAAACCTTAACCAGTTTAGTAGATAACGAAAATGGAACGATTTCTTATTTCGATGAAATAGGCGAAGAAACGATTATCAATTTAGGAGATGCTACTGAAACGCTGACCTATTTAGTTTGGAATCAAGATGATAACCAACTTATTTACACCGATGAAAACGGCGATGAGACAGCGATAAACTTACCAGAATTAATTCAACAATACGAAACTTTAACCAGTTTGGAAGATAACGAGGACGGAACGATTTCATATTTCGATGAAGCAGGAGCGGAAACGACCATCAATTTAGAAGCTTCCCAGCAAGTACATATTACTTCAACAGATTATCAACCCGATATGGACGACCGGATTATTCTGGGAGATGCTGAAGCGAACGATATTACCATCACCCTTCCAGATCCGGCGGATTTTGAAGGGCGAAAATTCACGATTAAAAAAGAAGATAACAACGAAGATTATTACCTCAATGTAAGTGGAACTATCGCTGGAATACCTGCGGGAGAAGAGCTTTACACCGCCTTACCGCATACAGGGTGGGATTTAGTTTCAGACGGAACAGCCTGGAGAATTGTCAATAAATTTTAAATAAAATCAAATCTAATATAATGACCTGAACAAAATAATTACCAATCTTTTAAAACTTAGAAATCATGAAAAATCTATTTTTTTATGCTGTTGTAGCATTCGGATTAATGCTTTCGCCTCAGCTTTTCGCTCAGCAAGGCATTGGAACAAACGTGCCCGATAAGTCCGCCGCTTTAGAAATTGTTTCTAACCAACGTGGATTACTTATCCCACGATTCGCAATACCGGATTTGGAGCAGGGGGCTCCTGTAACTGACCCGGCTCATGCATTACTCGTCTTTAATAATGGGGAAGGAGTAACAACAGAACCCGGATTTTATTGGTGGGATGAAAACGCCAATACGGGAGCAGGAGCGTGGAAAGCCGTAACTGGTGTAGCAGGAGAACCAGGAGA
>DATGSA010000244.1:0-8472 GCA_035303085.1 Flavobacteriaceae bacterium | reverse complement strand
AACATTCCGGTCGATTCTTATGTTATCGCTTCTCATGGTTTAGGATTTGATGGCTTATTGCATTTTTATGAGGATTCTGAAGAGTATAGAGATTTGGATTTGGAGGAAGCTTTTATGGAGTTCTCCAACTGGGATCCAGATAAAGCCAAGCCTTATATTGTGGAGGGATGTCCTGATTTACGCGACAAATTAATTTCGGAAAATACCGCTGTAGGAATTACGGCCACGGCCTTAGGGTTTTATGGACCACAAGGAAGATATTTAAGACTCAAGCCGAAGCCGGAAGATATTCAAGGACTTTTGGGTAAATTCAACTATAAAACCCATCGGGTTTCCAATTTCGAAATGGAAACTTCGGGGATTTATGGACTTGCAAAAATGCTTGGACACCGTGCTTTGTCTTTAAACTGTATCGTTGCCAATCGCGCTGCCGGGACTTTTAGTGAAAATCCTTATGCGCGTATCGATGAGATGATAACATATGCTTTAGACAAACTTACTAAGAATTAAAAAATGGCTTGTTTACATTGATTAAAAAAAGTAGGCCTTCGTAAATCATACTGTTTAACAGTCTTTGAATTTTATGAAATTTAAACTAACTTGACTATCGAATAAACTCAAACAACGCTAATTATGAAAACAGCCTCAATTCTTAACGACCTCGATTACAATGAAAATGGAAATGCACCGAAAATAAGTTTGCTTATGATTTCTCACTTGGGAAAAGAAATAAGGATTTTATTCAAAAAAGGGCAATATATGAAAGAGCATTTTACACCTTCTCCTGTTCTAATTGAAGTTTATGAAGGAAAAGTAGAATTTGGTTCGGAACAAGGCGTACAAACTTTAGAGCGCGGAGATATGATCAGCTTAAAAGGTGGAGTAAGGCACGACCTCACAGCTTTTGAAGACAGTATTGTCAAATTAAGCCTTCATAAAAATGACAGCTATGAGTCGATAAAAGACTTTGTTAATCATTAAAAAGTATTCGTATTTTATCAGATGAATAGGTAAATCTTTAATTACACCTTATTTTTGATAGAAAAACACCTTGATAATTCAACCAAAAACTTTTTTAACTTTGTAATTAAATGTGAAATTATACTCGAGATTTATTACATGAAATCATTAAATTAAATAGTTAGTCCGGTTTTATAGTTATTTATGTCTGCAGATGCACTTATCCCTTTATTGGTTCTGATTGGTTTATTGATCAGTTTATATGGATCTATTGTTGGGTTTGGCGGTGGAATTTTCATGGTTCCTATCTTGGTTTCAGTTTTCGGATATGGTTTGGATGTTGCCGCAGGAACAGCTATGATCTCTCTGGTTCCCTCTTCGATAATCTCCACTTACTTAAACCGAAAAAAAGGACAAGTCGATTTTAAAATGGGAATTTTGCTGGAGGTTCCAACCATTGCAGGAGTTGTCTTGGGAAGCCTTATCCTGACTTATTTTTCCGCAACCGGAAAACTTTTGTATCTGGAAGTCTTTTTTGCTCTGATGATCTTGGTGCTCGGAAGTACTTTTTTTATAGGAAAAGACACAGATAAACCAAAGAAAGAAGGGTTTTTTTATAAGCTAAACAAGCAAAAACCTGCATTAGTCATCAAGAATCATTTGAATTTTGTAGCCTATCGCATAAGTTTAGTTATGGCGTTATTCTTTGGGTTAGTTTCCGGTGCATTAGCCGGCCTTTTTGGGGTTGGAGGAGGTTTTATGAAAACACCAATTATGCTGAAAGTATTTAAAATACCGGTAAAAATCGCTGCTGCCACCGCACTTTTTATGATTGTCATCACCAGTATCTCCGGTTCGATAATGCACGGTTTACAAGGACATATCTTAATAGCAAAAGCTTGGCCGGTGGCATTGGGGTTTACCCTTGGTGCTATTATCGGCTATAAGGTAAACACTCACCTCAATGAAGCTTTCTTAGAGAAATTAATTGGCGTATCCCTTGTTTCAGCAGGATTAATGATGATTTTAAAATTTGTGGTAATAGGCTGAATTTGTTATGCCTTAGTTTTCAATTTTAAAAAACTCTTTTATTAAATTTGAAAGCTCTATTTATCAAAAACCTCAAATTATCAATAGTTAAACCATTTTCCAACCGTTTTTTTAGGGAAGAATAATCGCAGCGCACCTTCAGCATAACTGGCTGCTTCATACGGATTGTAAATTAAGACCACAGATTCATCGGTGACCGCCATATTTTCGGGTAAAGCAAATTTATCGTCTTCGAAGAAAAATCCTTGCGCATTAATACTGGCTTGAGGAGGGATTTGATATTGACGTCTAAACGCTTCTTCTACAAAATCTGTGAAAGCCGGAATGTCATTTATCAAGTCATCTTTGGTAAGGTATTTTCCGGTTTCTGCATCAAAGTTGAGAAAACGGGTTCCTCCATACCCGTGTGCTCCACCGGTGTTCATATAGAAAACGGTTTGAAGTACTAATGTACTTTTGTTTTTACTGTTGACTTCCTGCTCTATCTTTAATTCATAAATTTCGTCCGAGTCGGGATAGGTTTTTCTAAATTCAAAATATACTTCTCCAAAATTCGTTATCGCTTCTTCTATATTATTTGCTTTAGGTTTTTCTTCATCGATATGTAATAGCTCAATTAATTCTTGCTTGTTTGTTTTATTTACGGAATTGGCAAAATCTCCATCGCCTTTCAGTTTCAAATAATCTACATCTATTTTCGGGCAAGAAATACCACCACAATCCTCAAATATTGTGGAATCTATCCTTACATCAGAAACTTTAAACGCTTCGGTTTTACTTTCTGTCTCTGGTGACTCTTCTTGTTTGGTTTGATTTTTACAACTAACAAACCATAAAAGCAAACAAGTAAACACAAAATATTTTTTCATTGTAAAAAAAGTTTAATGCGATAAAGGTAAAACTATTTTGTATATCTCTCGGCTAAACTTAAATTTGTATTTTTTAAAATAACGCAAAGAGGCCCAACCCTAAAAATTATTTTTGGTCGAGAGGAAAAAGAAGGGCGAGAAATATTTTGAATTGTTTAAGTATTGATAATAAGGATAAAATAGATTTTATAGCTGACTAAAAATGAGATTTGGATTTAATTTAAAAGATATGTTTGACAATAATAAGACGCTAAATCAGTTATTAGAAGATAAGTTCACTTCATGAAAAAGCTATACATTTTATTAATTTTCATTCTACCCTATTTTGTAACGGCTCAAAACTATGCTGATTCTTGGGATGGATATTTTTCGTTTTTTAAAATCAAGGATTTGGATGCTGGAGGGAATCTTCTTCTTACCGCTTCAGAAAACGCCATATTTTCGACAGATATACAGTCATTTCATCAAGAAGAAATAACCACTCTCGATGGATTAACCGGTGATGAAATTTCTGCTATGAGTTATATTGAGGGTCAGAAAAGGATTTTGATCGGTTATAAAAGTGGTTTGTTGCAACTTTATAATTTAAATGAAAATACAACGCGCACCTTTAGTGATATTGTTCAAAAACCAACAATAACTCCGCAAGAAAGAGAAATCAATGGGTTTTACATCCATAATAACAAAGCATACATTTACACCAATTACGGTATTTCAGCCTTTAGTTTAACGAAATTGGAATTTGGTGATACTTATTTTATTGGAGATCTTGGCGATAAACTGGCAGTGAATTCTATAAGTGTTTTTGATAATTTCATTTTTGCAGCAACAGAGGGAGGAGGTCTTCGTTATGCCAACTTGGACAATTCTAATATAGTTGATTATAATCAATGGCAACAGTTAGAAAATGGGAATATTCAACAGGTATTTAATTTTCAGAATAACCTTTTTATTATAGCTGACAATAACTTAAAACAATGGATTGACAATTCTTTTATACCGGCATTAGATTTTGGGCAAGAAGTCAGAGATCTTAAAATCGGAGAAGATTTCTTTAGCGTTACCCATAAATCCGAAATTAAAGTTTATAATCCCCAATTAATCTTGGTCAGCAATTTTACCACCAACGAGTTTGTCGGTGACTTCAACACCGCTTTGACTTATAACGGATTTATTTATGTCGGGGATGAAAACTTTGGATTGATAAAAGCTAATTTGAACAATAGTACAAATATAGAATTTCTAAGCCCTAACGGCCCTTTGCGTAATGACATCTTCAGCTTGGATGTAGCTCCGCACCACCTATGGGTCACTTATGGCGATTATAGTTTCTATTACAATCCTTACCCGCTCAAAAAGAGAGGAATCAGTCATTTTTCGGAAGATCATTGGAGAAATATTCCCTATGAAGATTTACCGGAAAACCGGAATATTACAAGTGTAAAAATCAATCCCAACGATCCTCAACAAGTCTTTTTTGCTTCTTATCGGGATGGGCTAATGGAAATCAGAGAAAATGAAGTGGTTAACTTTTACAATACCTCCAACAGTAATTTAGAAACTACCGACACTCCTGATGAAAGTGCGACTGCGATAAGGCTTGGACCTTTGGAATTTGATTCTAAAGGGGATTTATGGTTTGCAAGTGCGTTGAACGCAAAGGGTTTAATAAAGTTTACTCCTGGAGAAAGTTATAATAGTTTTAAAAAGTATGATTTGTCCGATGTTATTGCTAGTCCTACCTCAAACAATGGTTTTGGAGCTTTAGTGACAGACAATGCTGGCAATGTTTATATGGGTGCGTATAAAGAAGGAATTATCGGTTTTAATGCACGAACTAAGAGATTCGCCAAGATTAAAGGAGGAAAAGGAAGTGGAAACTTGCCCAGTAATGATGTCAGAGCATTAGTCATCGATGATAACAATCAGTTATGGATAGGAACCGGTCAAGGGTTACGGGTATTATATAGTCCGTCTCAAATGTTTGATAATCCCAATACCAGTGTAAACAATATTGTTTTTTTAGATGAGAACGATGTTCCGCAAGAATTATTTGCTAATTTATCTATCAGCTCTCTTGCTGTTGATGGCAACAACAATAAGTGGGTAGGTTCTACTGCCGGGGTTTACCAAGTATCATCGGATGGACAAAAAACACTTCATCACTTCACTACAAACAACTCGCCTCTTCCCTCAAATTCTATTAACGGTATAAAGATAGACGGTACAACCGGAAAAGTTTATATCGGCACTGAAAAAGGGCTGGTAGCTTTCCGAGGAACCGCTACCACAGCACAGCAGAATTTAAAGAATGTAAGAGCTTATCCAAACCCGGTTCGTCCACGATTTGAAGGCATGGTTACTATTGATGGGTTGATGAAAAATGCGAATGTGAAAATTACGGATATCGAAGGAAATCTGGTCTATGAAGAATTTTCTCAAGGAGGAAGTATTCAGTGGGATACCAAAGCTTTTGGAAAGTATAAAGTAGCATCCGGGGTATATCTGGTACTGATAACTTCAGAAGATCAAGGAGAAACAAAAGTTGCCAAAATAATGATCATTCGCTGATGTATACACCAACCAAAGCCATAGTTTTACGCAGTATTCGCTATTCAGAAGCCGATTTGATAGCCAAGTGCTATACCGCTTCAGATGGTTTGAAATCTTATATGCTTAAAGGTGTGCTTAAGTCCAAGAAAGGAAGAGTAAAAGCAGCTATGTTTCAACCTTTCACCTTGTTGGAGATTATTGCTCGGCATAAAAACACCGGACGATTAGAGTATATCAAAGAAGCAAAACTTACAGCGATTAATCCGTCTATCAGAAGTGAGATGCAAAAAACTTCTATGGCGATATTTTTATCGGAAGTGATTCAAAATGCTGTTCAGGAAGAAGAAAAAAATGCAGCGTTATTTCACTTTTTAGAAACCTCGATAACCTGGTTGGAAACCAATACCGACATAGCTAACTTTCATTTATTCTTCTTGATAAAACTGACCAAATATCTGGGCATTTACCCCCAATATCAAAATGAAAGAGAGCTGTTTTTTAACTTGCGACAAGGTTATTTTGAACTTGACGAAACCGATAATTATTCAATTGGCGGTCAAAACGCCAATCTCTTAAAAACTCTTCTTCAACTAAAAGCTGAAGAGTTAACTTCTTTAAAACTCAATAGGGAAATCCGGCAAAAATTTTTACTTTTTATTTTGTCTTATTATCAAATTCAACTTCAAGGATTTAGACAGCCGAAATCCCTTGAAGTTTTGAATCAGTTGTTCGTTTAATGCTTAAAATAGCCAATCATCCTGCATTTGTACTTCCGCTTCCGGAACGCCATCGATTTCCGATGGAAAAATACGATTTACTTCCTCAGCAATTGCTTTATGAAGGAAGTATTGAAGCAGTTAATTTCTTTAAGCCCGAGTTACCGGATAATCAACATATTTTAGCCGTTCACAATAAAACTTATTTAGACAGTTTATACCAGCTAAATTTAGATCGGAAAAAAGAAATTAAAATTGGCTTCCCCGTATCAAAAGCTCTTGTAAAAAGAGAGCTACTCATCGCTGATGGCACTATCAAGGGAGCTGAATATGCTTTGGAATTCGGCATTGGTATGTCAATTGCGGGGGGAACACATCACGCTTATCCCGGTCACGGAGAAGGTTTTTGCATGCTCAACGACCAAGCGATTGCCGCCCGGTATTTACAAACAAATAATTTGGCAAACAAAATCCTCATCATCGATTTGGATGTACATCAGGGTAATGGAACGGCAAAAATATTTTCCCGCGATCCTTCTGTCTTTACTTTTTCTATGCACGGAGCTAAAAATTATCCATTTAAAAAGGAGCAATCCGATTTAGACATCGAACTGGCTGATAAGACAGAAGACTCAGCCTACCTAAAAAAATTAAAATCCATATTACCCTCTTTAATTGAAAGAGAAAACCCAGACTTTATTTTTTATCAAAGTGGGGTTGACATTTTGGAAACCGACAAACTTGGCAGACTGAGTTGCAGCATTGAAGGAAGCAAACAGCGCGATCTTTTTGTTTTTGAAACCTGCAAGGCTTATGGGATTCCTGTACAGTGCAGTATCGGAGGTGGATACTCCAAAGAAATTAAACATATTGTAGAAGCCCATGCAAATACTTTTAGAACAGCAATAGCAGTGATCGATTAATCGATATTTGAATTTACCAAAAAACACTTTTTCGAATCACTATTTCTACTGAAGGATTAGTGTTCTGCCATACTATGGCACTATCAGCCATAAAACCCGACTTCTCAGTTTCTTTTCTTTGGCATTGTACATTTTAAGAAACCAGAGAAGTAGTAAAAGCTTATTTGCAATAAAATCACTTCCGATAAAATCTCTAAACGGTCATTATCTCTTTGTCTTTCGCTTCGAGCATCTTATCGATTTTATCGATATACTTATCGGTTAACTCCTGAATATCTTCCTCGACGCTGTGCAATAAATCTTCCGAAAGGTCTAATTTCTTCACAGCATTGTTGGCATTTTTTCTTTCATTTCTCACTCCGACTTTTGCATCCTCAGCTTCTGACTTCGCCTGTTTCACCAATTCTCTTCGGCGATCTTCTGTTTGCGGCGGCACATTAATTATCACGCTTTCGCCGTTATTGGATGGATTAAATCCAAGGTTGGCCGCCAGAATAGCCTTTTCGATCTCCGGAATTAACGATTTTTCAAAAGGTCGAATAGTTAAGGTTTGCGCGTCTGGCGCATTAACATTTCCCACTTGATTAAGTGGGGTTTGACTTCCATAATAATCTACCTTAACCGAACTCAGCATGCGTGGATTTGCTTTTCCGGCACGAATATTAGCAAATTGTTTATCGAGAAAATCTATGGCTTTCCCCATTGCTTCCTCACTACTGTCTAAAATAAATTTAATTTCATCATCCATTTCAAATGCTTTTTTATATAACTTAAAAAAAATATTTAACCATTGACGGTTGTACCTACATTTTCTCCAGCGACAACCTTTAACAAGTTTCCCGATTTATTCATATCAAAAACTATTATTGGTAATTCGTTTTCCTGGCTTAAAGTAAAAGCAGTGGTATCCATTACCTTCAATCCCTTTTTCAACACATCTTCAAAAGTGATTAAATTGAATTTGGTAGCGTTTTTATCTTTTTCCGGATCGGCCGTATAAATACCATCTACACGCGTACCTTTTAAAATCACATCAGCTTCCATTTCTACCGCTCTTAAAACTGCTGCAGAATCTGTGGTAAAATAAGGGTTTCCGGTTCCTCCTCCAAAAATCACCACCCGGCCTTTTTCTAAATGTCTAATAGCTTTTCTTCTGATAAAAGGTTCGGCAACTTCATTGATATGAATCGCAGATTGCAGGCGTGTTGGAATGTCTTTGTCTTCACAAGCACTCTGCAAAGCCAAGCCATTAATTACCGTGGCCAACATTCCCATATGATCTGCTTGTACGCGATCCATGCCTCTACTGGCTCCGGCGACACCACGAAAAATATTTCCTCCGCCAATAACAATAGCAACTTGAACACCTTTGTCTGTTACGGATTTAATTTCTTTCGCATA